>NZ_JBFSSD010000040.1:0-49604 GCF_041466145.1 Vibrio sp. 10N.239.312.D08
TGAGCCCGTAGAGGACTTTCACCTCCTAGATCAACGCCATGCTCGGCGCACAAATAGAACAAGCCCGGCGATTGCCGGGCTTGTTTGTATGTGCTCTATTATTTGTAAATGCTCTATTGGGACTGAGACTGTGCAAGTCGAATGCTCACCAAACTCGCCACCATGATAGCTAAGTAAAAGCTGCCGATAATGGATTCCATAAACACAAAGAATTGAGCAATAGGCAGAGCTGGTGATATGTCGCCGTAACCAACCGTAGTCAAGGTGATAAAGCTAAAGTACATCGCATTAAACAAGTTCGTCAGCCAGACTTGCTCTTCTAACCCGTTAAAGGCATTAGGAAAGATCTCTAAAATTAACAAGTAGATGGTCGACCAAGCAAACCCTAGCAACAAGTAAATACAGATGGAGCCGATGATGTGATTGGGTGTCACCGTTTTGGCTTTCATCACCTGCTTCAACGCCGAGTAAATGTGTGAAAACAAGAACACAGCCAACGCCGATAGCGTCACTATCGACAGGTTATAGCCTTCCAAAAATGAAAACACGCCAGACACGAGCGCCGTAATCAATAAAAGCCCATACCAAGAGCGATACAAGGCTCGCTCTTTATGAATACCGGCAATTGAACTCGCCAACGTAATAATGATAAGAAATAGGATTGTTTTCTGGCCTTGCGGATAAAACTGCTGCATCACCGCGCAACCAAGAAACAACACCAACAGTGCATAGAATAAGAAATAGAAGTTGTCGTCTTTAGAGACTGGCTTCATCTATTTTCCCTCGACCTCTGCAGGTTTTTTCTCAGTTTCTTGTTGGTTTTTCTCTTCAAGTCCAAGCCACGCCATCATCAGCTCATAGCTTAAACTCAGTATCACAGCACCGACAAACAGACCGACGATGCCTGACATCGCCATTCCGCCCAGTGCACCCAATAGAATTACCAACATTGGAATGTGAGAGCCACGGCTCAGCAATACTGGCTTTAAGATAGCGTCACTGCCGCTCACCAAAATACACCACACTAAGAACAAGCTCGCCGCCAGTGTCGATTCAACGCTGAACATGTAGATGATCGCCGGTAATAGAGCGAGAATCGGTGGAAGTTGGATTATCGCAATGAGCAGCACAGCTAGCGCCCAAAACGCAGCTGCTGGAACGCCTGCAATCACCAAACCGATTGCCGACATCATGGATTGAATCACAGCCACACCAATCACACCTTGCACAACGCTTCGCACGGTCGATTTAGAGAGCTCTACCAACTCTTCACCTTTACCGCCCGTTAAACGCGCCACTAAGTGAGTCACGCCGGTTTTGCATTTATCGGCATTACTCATGAATGCACCCGCAATGATGGTAGAGATGATGAACTGAATAAAGCCGCCACCTAACGAGCCAAGAACAGAAGCCGCTTTCGTCGCAAACTGTTTAAGTTCATCCGCATACTTTATGAAAGTGCCTTCAATATTGTTGGAGGCGGCAACCAAGGTTGAATAAACCTTCTCACCTATGAATGGAATATCTTGTAAGGACTCTTTCGGTTTAGGCAATGACAATGTGCCATCTTGAAGCCCTGTCATCAGGTCAGTCGCGCTGGTGTAGATACCAGAAGAAAGCGCCGCCAAAGGAATAAATAGAAGAATCACACCAATAAAGCTCAGCAATGCACTGGCTTTACCTTTCGACATCCCGGTTTTATTTGAAATTGCGACCGCCACTGGATACAACGCAGTCGCAATGATCGCACCCCATATCACCAGAAGAATGAATGGGCGCAAAATCGAAAAACACCAATACACGAGCATGGCAATCGCTGCGATCTTGATGGCAGCGTCTATCGCCTGTTTTGAAAAATCATCGGTTAACTTCATGAGACGTCCTTGTTAGACAAAATTAAGACTGATTTTGTAGAAACTTCCAATTCCGTGTTTCTAGGAATAGAGAAGCCAAAATCATATATATGCCAATTAACACTAATTGGAATATGCGTATAAGAGTGTTGCTATCGATGTCACCGGAGCTCATCAACGTGCTACCAACCAGTACGAGCAACGTACTAAATGCAGTGGCGAAAATAGGTGCTTTTTCGGGAACCGTGTAGATCTTGGTAGCCATAAGAATGGCAATAAGTCCTATAAACAAAGAATAGAAGACAATGTTGGGTACTATAGAAAGAATTGAAAAAGCAGCAATCGCCAGCAATCCCCCGATACCGTTACTTATCACCAGAAAAGCGCTCAACTTTATCGACTTCTCTGACGTAATCATCAACGATAACAACGCAATGAACATCATTGTCAGTAAAGCTTCAGATATTTGAAAAATAAAGAAAAAACACACCACAGGATAGGAGATAATCATCGCCTTAAAGGCCGCATACCAACGCTGTTTCTTTTCGAGTGGCGCAGCAGCGAAGCCTGAGAACGCCGATTTTGGCTCAGGGAAAAACACATGCACTAACGCAAAAAGCATGACTGAAACCACACCAGAGGTCGCTAAGCCAGAGGCCAGCATGACTGAAACGCCGGGGTTATCAATCGCCATGAATGGCAACATCAAAACCGCAATCAACAGTATGGTGGCAAACAGGTTCCATTTTGGGTCGACAAACAAGTAGTAACCCCACAGCATCATTAACCCCACTAAAATCAGCAATGGGATTGGATAATGGGTAATTCCTCGCGACAGTAATAAACCTAACCCCATTGTCACCACAACGGCCAAGAGCAATTCGTAGACCGTTTCTTTATGGAGATTTGGTTTATCAATTAAGAACTTAGCTGTGAACACTGGCGCCACAAACGCAAGCGGCCAGTTTATCCACGCCGCCAAGAAAACAGCCAACGTGACCCCGACCGTAAATCGCAGGATCCGTTGCTTTGTTTGTTGGTCAGGAATCGGCTTATCGGACATAAGACAATACGCTAATCAAACGAATCCATACTTTGCCTATCGCGTTGAATACAAAGTTATCGCCGCTATAAACAATCACATCCGCTTGACCACCCACTCGGAGCATGCCTGTCACTTCTTCATTATCAAATTCAATGGTTATGGGAAGCATCTGTGTTTGGCGCAACCAACCCGTTTGTTGGCTAGCTTGAGCAAGCTTACCTGCTTGGTCATTTTGCCCCCAATCAACACCCCAATCGATACTACTTACGCGCCCTTTTACCACTTTGCCCGGTGCGAAATCTAACGCCACTTCAACTTCATCACCGACCGTTACATTACCTAGGCTGTTCTCTCGATAATAAGCTTCAATCCAAATATCTTCGGTTGAAACAAAGGTCATGATTGCTTGCCCTGCTGATGCATAGAAACCTTCAGACAGGCTAAAGTTAGAGACACCACCTTGTGTCGGCGCAGTAATCACGGTGCGTTCTAGATTCAATTGAGCTTGTTCAAGTGCCAGCAACGCCGCTTTCACTTGGCTATTTTCTTCGCCTTCTTTACCCATTTGTTTCTTAGCACGGTCAAGGTCAGCTTCTGCATTCACAACCGCCGCACTAGAGGTCGCTAATGCTGCTCGCGCTTTATCTGCATCTGATTTAGAAACGACACCTTTATCGGCCATCTCTAAAACACGCTTAGCTTGCAGTTTGGTATTTTGTCTTTCAACAATGGCTGAGGTGAGTTTCGCTTGTGCTGAAGCAATGCTCGCGGTTTGAGCGCCGACATTTTGGCCTGCAATCTCTAAATTTTGCTCGGCTTGTTGTACGGCTATTTGGTAATCAGACTCATCTAAAATGGCTAGCTTATCGCCTTGATTAACCAGTTGGTTAGGTTGAACAAGAATATCGAGCACTTTACCCGACACCTCAGGTTTGATTGGAACGATATAACCTTTGACACGAGCATTATCAGTAATAGGGATGATGCGGTCTGAAATGATACTGAAGATCAACATGAACGCTACGAACAACAATAAGTAGTTGGTGACCTTTCTTACTTTGTCTTTTCCATTTTCTTGCTGGCCAACTTCTTCCTTGGCTTCTTGCGCATTCCCGTTGACTTCTGACATGGGACTCCCTTCTAGATAACTAACATCAACAAAATTAATACTTTAAAAATAAGCCCGGTGATGGAAAACTCAAGTAAATAGGGTTAGATTTAGTAAACAAAACGTTGCAAATGATATGCACGTCTAATAGTGCGACAATATATACAGGATTGTATTCCAATGAGCTCTAGTCACTACCAAGTCCCGGTAATTCAAACGAACTACGCCAAAATTCTGGTTCAGGTTTTTTCTGACTATGGTCTCGACCTCCACCTTTTGCTCAAAGATTCTGGTTTACCGCCCGATCTCATTGAATCAGAAAGCGACTTTGTGCCATCAGAATCGATTAAACGTTTGATTTATCTGACATCCGCCCAACTTGGCGTATCTCGGTTCACCGATATTCTTGGACTCGCATTTCGACGTCGAATCATCCCAAATGTCTTGCATCAATTTACCGAATTCGAAACCATTGGCGATGCACTAAAACAGATCAATTCAATCTTTGCCTATGATTCACCAGGCAGCAAAGTCGAGTTTATCCAAGAACACGGTCAGAACTGGTTTTGCCGGACAGCCCCGGAAGACAACTCCCCTATGTTTCAATGGGGCGAAGCTTTCGCTGTTATTTATATCATCGAGTTAATAACCATTTTATCGCAATCACCATGGTTACCGACTAAAGTTCGCTTGCAAGGGCATGACATCGATGTCGTCAAAACACTGGTATCAAGTAACTGCCAACTGTTTGTTGATCATTCGTCGACTGCTGTGCAGATTCCTGATGAGATCTTACAACTCCCAATCCGTCTTACGTCTAAAGACCTCAGTACAAAACCGACACTTATTGAGTGGCATACCAGCTTTACCGATAGTATTTATGAGCTTCTAAAACCGTACATGAAAGAACAAGACCTCTCTCTTGAAGAGGCGGCAGAGCTGCTCAACTTTTCAGTGCGAACGTTCCAACGCAAACTCAAGAATGAAAACACCACTTATCGAAAGATCAAAGAGAACCTGATGTTTTCTGTAGCTTGCGAGCTGATGGAAGAAGGCCACACGCTGACCTACATTTCTAGCCAACTCGGTTACACCAACATCTCTCATTTTTCTCGTGCATTTAAGCGTGTGTCTGGCCTTACGCCGAAGATTTACCAACGCTCAATCTCGGCTTAGGCTTCGCTCGATTGATTAACCAAGCACGGCCTACATCTAACCAAGGGCAATTGGAGTAGCACAGCCTGGGCTAGAGCTACACACTCTATTTCGCCCGTTACCTTTAGCGCGGTAAAGTGCCTTATCTGCACTGCGATAGGTCGCTTCGGCTTGCGCCTGTATTTCAGACACACCACTGCTCACGGTCAGGTTCAATGTTGTCCCTTTGGTAATCACTTCTTTCAGTCGATACATCGCCTCAAACGCTTCTGCCAAATTGGTTTCAGGCATCAAGATAGCGAACTCTTCTCCGCCTACTCGCGCGACGATATCAGTGTCTCGGCTGTTGTTTCTCAACAGTTCAGCGACCTCTTTCAGCGCTGAATCACCTTGGTCATGACCGTGATTATCATTGATAGCCTTGAAGTGATCTAAATCGATCAACGCCAAACAGGAATGTGTGTAACCATAACGCTCTGCCAGGTTAGAATAATGTTTTAAGTCGTTATCAAAGCGGCGTCGATTCCAGCACCCTGTCAGTGAATCCGTTTCCACCAGCATTCTTAATCGACGCTCCAATATCTTGCGTCGGCTAATATCCGTAAAGGTCACCACGTACTTGTTATTGTGCGGCAGAATTTCAGTTAGCTTTTCCACCACAACGTTTACGGTAAACTGCTCACCAAGTCGACTGACGCCACTCAACTCACCTTTCCATCTCTGGTTTTCCTTCAGTGAGCGAGTAATGGTCGTGATTAGGCTGCTGTTATTCATAAAACAGAGATCAGAAATCGGACGAGATTCGACTTGGTCAAAGGCATAACCTGAAACCCGAGAGAATTGTTGATTCACTTGTATGACCCTCAATTGACTATCGAGGACAATAAAACCTGCGACACCATCAATGATCGCTTCCGACAAGTTATTCTTGCTTTGAGCCATTTCATGTCGATAAAGGCGTGCGGTAATAAGAGTGCTAAGTAAAAACAACGCACACACCGAAAAAAACATGGCTGGCGTAGAAGCAATACTCAGCAACCACAAGCTAAATGCCATATTGAGGACAAGTGCAGACACCACGTATAGCGGCATTTTTCGGTCATAACTTAACTTGTTCATAGTTTGCTCTGGTGATGGGCGAATGACTATGATGGCTAAGTTTTAATTAAGATATTTACCATTTTACGACACATACAAATTCAAATTATATGAGTACCATTAAGATCAACAACTTATGCTAATTATTGAGTAAGAATAGCAAGCTACCGCCACTGAGTGAGCTGCCATAATTGAAGTTAATTCCAATCCCGAAGTTGTCAAAAAAGTAAGAATCGTAAGGCACATCAAATACTAATCCGGCCCCGAATTCATAGTAATAGTGCGTATCTAAAGGAGCCGTCAAATCACCCGCAACATCGATTCTTGTTAAGTTATAGTGGATTTGAGGGTTATTAAGCGACCAAGCATCGAGCGCTACATTTTGCCTAAACTCTAGTTCATTAATGAATCGCATCCCTTCTGGGTTACCGATATCGCCATCGTTCGCTTCGCCCCAGCCTGTTCCATAAAAGTAACGAACTCTGGAAGACACATTCCAACTGCCCCACTCCTTTGGTTGCAAGTATTGAAGTTTGACTGAAGGTTCTGCAACAAGCGCCCATGCTGATGTATTCAACGCGTAGCCGTCTAGCTGAGATTGAAATGCTTGAGAGTAGCTGTTGTTGTATTCGTATTTATTGCGGTAATAGAGCAAGTGAGTGCCTAAGCCATAGGCGATAGACCAATGCTGGTTTAAATGGTTTTGTCCTCCGAAAAAGCCATACAGGCCCAATACCGAGTCTTCATTTGGGTTAACACGACGGTCAGGAGTCACATCTGATGAAATCTCAATATCCTGTTCAGAAAGCGCATAAGACCCTCGCACAGACCAAATAAGGTCAAAGTCAGGGTCATCCGTTTTAATCACGGAAGAGTAAGGGATGGAGCCCACACTCACTTGGCTTCGAGTATCGATGGTTTTATCGGATCCAAAACCACTGTCGTTTAAGTTGATAAACGAATTAGGATCAAAATCCACAAAGCCAATTGAAATGGCATCGCTGTCAGTCAGCGCAATTGACACAGAAAATATCTTCTCTAACCGGTTCTGAATCAATTCATTGGATGCATAGGCCGAGGAAGAACTGAGGCCCATTAAGAGCAGAATAATAGAACGGGGATAGTGCGATAGGGGTGAAAGCATTAAGTTGACTCCATTCAAACTTATGCTTCAAGTGTAATTGGTAACTTAACTAATTCAATCAGAGAGTTAACGGTGTGTTTGATACTGCTCTCAGTTCCAACTGCAAGAGCGTTGCTAAATCGATGGCCCCCCAAAGTTCTTCTACGTCTTGGATTCTAAAATGAATAATCATATGCGCCTCTGTCTAAATTGGAGTCTTATCTTGGATCATTCTGAAACCGGGAACTTACCATAATACGCCATACCCAGTGAATGACTGTTTACAACTCTGATAGGCGAAGTGATTGTTCATAAGAACTAATTAACGCTGGATGACACGCAGGAAAGCAAAAAGTGAGCCACCATGGGCTCACTTTTTAGGTCTAAACAAGATAATAAGTAGCGGAATTAGATAAAGACTCTCGCTCTAATACTAAACACCCAAGCGCTACTTTCATTTGAAAACGCAGGATCTTTTATATACTGGATGTCAGGCGTGACTTGGAAATGATCACCAAACTGCATGTTGTAGTAGATCTCTGCTGTCCACTGCTCTGTACTACCGCTTATAGCTTTCGCATCAGCTGCAAAAGAATCACCATTCACTTCCGCCCAGTTTAGCGCTACACCAAGGTTGTTGGTCGGTTTTCCTAATCCAAAGTACCCCATACCAACAGAAATAGACTTATCGTAAAGGGCAACATCCCCTTCAGAGAAACCACCTCGCACAAACGGCATCACTTGATCAGTCATGAACTGGCTCCATGAGAAGTTAACGCCCGAGCCACCTTCCGCAGCAAGGCTATTACTATGACGAGTATCGTCACCAAAGTCCCAGAAAGTCACATGGAAGTTATCGGTGTAGATCTGCTCTTGCGAAGCCGTCCAGCCTAACTCCAGTGTGGTGAAGTAAGAGGCATCGCTGCCAAAAGCGGTATCAAAGCCATCAAAAATGTCATCTGATTTACCCTTTGCGTCCGCGATACCACCGACCACATAAAAATTCTCACCCAACATATGACCAGCAGAAAGCGCAAGTACACCATCATCAGGTAAGCCCATCGCACCAGAGCCTGTCGAGAATGCCAAATTAGTAAAGCCAGACCATGGGCTTGCTAGAGCGTAAACATCCGCATAGTTAGTTACATCCTGCCAACCGACAACAATAGTGCCTTTGCCATCGTTAATTTTTTGCTTCCAATTTAAGTCCGTAACACGAAACCCTTGGTCACTGTATGCAGGGCCAATTGAACCGACATAGCCAAGTGGGCCGAATGAATAGTCTTTTGGCGCAGTATCACCATAGGCATGTCTATGTTCCACCTTCCAAACTAAGCTACCTGAGTTCTGTGTGTCCTTTCCGTATAGATGCCATGAACCGTATAATCGAGCCACACCCGACGATGCATCAACGCTATCGCCGCCAACCCCATCTCCTGAGGTCAGCCCCAAAGCAAAGTAATCTGCACCAAATGTAAAACCATCCTCAGCTAATGACTCCCTCCAAGATTTCTTTTGTGCTTTCTGCTCTGCAATTGTATTTTCAACAGAATCTGGGCCTTCAAAGTTAGCGCCGTAAACAACGCCGCTCATTGGGCTAGCCGCCATCACAATTGCGATACTTACTTTAGAAAATCTTGAGTTCATCATGTCACCAGTGCTTTTTAAGTTAGTTTTATTTTAGTTATTACTCACATTGAAAATTGTCATTTGATGACAACCATTAATTTTCTTTTTCATAATAGTCTTCGATCATCGAAGCTTTCATTTCATAACCCATGGTGAGGTTACTTTTACCATCGACTAGGAAGACCTCTTCAGTCACTTTGTTGGAGCTAAAGTCACCTTCTACCCACACTGGATACTGAACGTTCTGTACCTGAAAGCCTTCAGGAAAAGACACGCGCACAATCTGGTTTGCAGGAGGCGGTGGCATGTGGATGCACGCACCCGCCACTGGCACTAACAGAAACTCTGTTGCTGTCATTCCCTCTGAGAATTCCAGTGGAACGATGAAACCGGGAACTCGTACTTTCTTGCCATCAAACTCTGTCGTAATAGCTTCGGCGTTTGCTTTCATGGTTTGCATGTATTCATCACGCAGTGCGATCATTTCGTCTGCGTCCACGCCTTGCTCTTTTAGCGTTTGTTTAAATAATAAAGCCTGTTGTTGAGCTTGCTCTTCCTCTGATGCACTCATTGCTATCACACCTTGTAATAGACGCATTTGTTGATCGGTGAGATCCGGCATTTCTACTTTCATTTCGTGAGACTCTGAGTTCAGATCTTGCCACTCAAGATTCATCGCTGTTTCAGCAAAAGTAGGTAAAGCAACGGCCGTAAGTGATGCCACCGACAGGATAAGAGAAAGCATTTTTTGCATATAGAACACCTTGAAGAGGGATGACCTACCCAAATAGGTCACCCATTAAAGCTTAATTTTTAACTGAGTTGTCGAACTGAATTACAGCGTGTTTTTGTAGACTTTGCCGTCTTTCATGATGACTTTGATGGTATCGATTTCAGGGCTGCGCGGCTCTGCATCAAACCATTTTTCGTTTGCCCCAATCACTGACAAGTCTTCAAGTGGGTTGCCTTCAACAATAATGATATCGGCGTATGCGCCCGCTTCAATCACGCCTAACTTACCCTCTGGGTATGGGTCCATCACGCCAGATAACTTAACGATCTCACCGTTTACCGATGTCATCCCTTTCAAAGTGAAGAAGTTGCCTAACTCTTTACCCGCAAGGAAGATCGTATGGTCAGTTTGTTTGATACAAGAAACCACGTCACCAACACAGTCTGTGTGGAAACCCCATTTCGGTTGGTACTTGTTTACATTCGAGATGTAGTCTTTGAATGCTTTGGTTGCCGACTCCGCTTTACGCTTAGAGGCTGGGTTCGAGTTAATCGCTTCGATCTGTGTCAGGTAAGGTGAAAACGCGGTCATGTTAGTTGTGATGTAGGCGTCTTTATCTTCCATCTTGTCGGCGATATCGCCATCGAACATGAAACCGTGCTCGATCGTTTTAACACCCGCATCCAAGTTACGCATGATCGCTTTTTTGCTGTAAGCGTGAGACATCACGTAAGAGCCATACGCATCAGCAATTTCAACGGCGGCTTCAATTTCTTCCGCAGACATCGCATTCAGCTGCCAAGGGTCAAATGATGATGCCACACCACCTGATGACATGATCTTAATTTGCGTATTGCCTTGCTTGAAGTTTTGGCGAGCAGCCGCTTTGATTTCGGTAATACCGTCGGCATTAAAGCTGACGCTATTTCGCGCCATACTGGTCGATGAACCAAAGAAGTGTTGGTTAGCCGTGGTTAGGTTACTGAAATCGGCATGCGAACCCGTCGGGCCAATAAATGCGCCTGATGTGTAAAGTCGTGGGCCCGGCAACATGCCTGAATCGATAGTCTTACGTAAGCCAGTATTCAAGCCACCAGCATCACGCCACGTGGTGAAACCCGATTGAAACGCGGCGTTCGCGTTGACTGTCGCTCGCGCGGCTAACTCTTCGATCGTTCGGTTGTTTTCGTGGTCGCTTAGGTTACCGCCGTTAAGCAATAAGTGTCCGTGGCCTTCGATTAAACCTGGCATTAACGTTTTGCCTTCGCCGTCAATCACTACAGCGTCACCAGCCTCTATCGGGCTCGCAGAGATTTGTTTGATAAGATTGTCTTCGACTAATACATGATGGTCTTCGTACAATTTGTTTTCAGTACCATTGAACACATCGACGTTAGTAAATAGCGTTGATGCTGCATTTGCAGAAAGAGCAAATGAACACGAAAGAGCAACAACAGAGAGCTTTAAGCCTGCATTTTTCATTTTTACACCTTGATTCCGTTTGTTAGTGGCGTCCACTTCCCATAACGATTCCGTAACTACTAATGAGTGTCATGAGGTTTCAAAGATGTTTTTATTGGTCGCGAAACTCGCTAAAAAAAACAACTCATCCACATTCAATAACTTAGTAGTGATATTGCCAGTATTCAAGGTTGATAAATGGCCATTTGGTGACAATAAATAATTCTGCGTGCAGGCTCCTGTTTTTACTTACTGGTTTTAGCTGTGCTCTTTTCGGTACTGTCTTGGCGTCATGTTCATCTGTCGTTTGAACGCTCGGGTAAAGTGGGAAGAATCGGAATAGCCCATTTTCGCACCTACTTGCGTGATCGATAGATCTGACTGCTTAAGCAATTCTAAAACCTGCTCAAGAACCATCTCTTCAATCAAGGTTTTGTAGACCACCCCTTCACTTTCCAATCGACGCTGGATCGTTCTGACATGAATATTCAGAATCTCAGAAGCTAAGCTAATTGGCAGTTTACCCATCGTGAGATAAGGTTTAATAACAAGCTTAAAAGCGCTCAAGAATGAGCTAGGTAAAGGCTTAGTGAGATCTGGTACTTGAGCAATTTGGGGTAAAACAATCGGTGCAAGCATGATATCTTCAGGGATCTCAAAGGCAGTGACCGGCCTATGCGTATAAAACTGAGCACTGCCCATTTGTGGTAGAGATTGAAAGCATTCGAGATCGCCATTCTGAATGCCAACCTCAGACGGCTTCCAACGCCCTTGCGTTAATACTAAAAGTAGCTCGTTGATGAAAATGACAGAGAACAGCTCAGCGAACTTAAACCAAGGCGCGTTAGTAAACGGCTTCTCGCGAACCAACCACCACTTGCCTCCTGATTGCTTGGTATAGACATTCGCACCATTGGATACTAGCTTCAGCTGCTCACCAAATTGGTCTAGCGCGCTTTTCAATGAATCCTGCTGACTTAGCTTAGCCACAAACCTTGGTACATAGGTTTGCTTGCAAAAACTCCACATAAACAGCGAAAACTCTTCTCTCGACGCAGATTCCCCCATAATCTTGACCACGTTCTTAACCGTTGTCTCAGGGAGATAATCGTAATGGTCATTACTGGTGAGAATATCATTAGGGATTTGGGCACTGCGTAGTAAGGTGTAGATTTCACCATCAATATGTTTGAACAGTTCCGCGAACAGCTCGACTTCCTTCTTATCTACCACTGTCATTATCTGAGAGGTATCTGGCATCCTTTCCTCTTAATCTGTTCTTTCAAGCACTCAAATTATCACCTTATTTAAGATAGCAGAACAAACGATGGGTTACCTAGGCCTACTAACCGAATATCTCCGTCAAAATAACGAATAAACAAACGGTTAGTGGCCAAGCTCGTGTATACTGACTTGGTAGATTACTGAACGGCTAGCTCCCCTCTGCGTACCCAGAATGCTCGAACATGGTCATAAATCAGATTAAACACAAACGCGTAAATGGTAATAAAAATGGTCACGCCGATGTCCATCAAAAATGCCGGCCAAATCCCCACATCAAGTAAGTAAGCCATCACTGGGATCGTCGCCACCAGCAAGCCTGCCTCAAATAGCACAACATGAAAAACACGTAACTTGAGTGAACGCTTTGATTTTTCACCCGTGAAGTAGCGATCAAAAATGCGGTTGAAACAGTAGTTCCAAATCATCGCGATGGTCGCAACAACTATCATGGTTTCTGATAAGGCATTCACATCGTGATCAGTAAATATCGCTAAACCTATAATTGACAGTGTGACGGCCAATACTTCAAACAACACCGAGTGGAAAACTCTCTCTAACGTACTCATACATTCCTATAGCAATTTATAACATGGTGGACTTACCGAAATTATGTCACCGAAAACAATAAGAGAAAGTTAACAGCCATCACGTTTAGTGATAGCTTAAGTATAAGTACCCCATTTTGTATTGAGCGAGAGATAACATGTACAGTTTTGAGCAACTAAAAGTCTTCGTCACGGTGTGTGAAAGTGGCTCTTTCTCTGCCGCCGCTCGCAAACTGAAACGAGCTCAGTCTGGGGTAAGCCAATCGATAGCCAACCTCGAAATTGCCATTGACCAAGAGCTGTTTAACCGAGAGAAAAACATCCCCGTTTTAACCAGCAAAGGTAAAGCGTTATTGCCTGTGGCTAAGTCCATTCTTGACCAGCAAAAGTACTTCGATCAAAAAGTAGAATCGCTGACCCAAGAAGATGAGCACGAACTGATCATTGCGGTTGATGAAAGCATCATAGATAAGAACTTCATTAAGATAATCAGCTCACTCGCCGATCAATTTCCAATCACACACTTCGATATCATTACCACCTCAACCTTTGATGTTGAAGACCTAGTAAGACGAGGAAATGCACAGATTGGCATCATCTACGCGGATGGCGAACTGAAGGTCGATATGGATTTCTTTTTGCTGGGCCAAGCGCGTTTCCTAACTGTTAGCTCTGCCACTCACGAACTGAGTCGCATGTCCGTTGTACAAGACTCAGACCTAAAGCGCTATCGCCAATGTGTGCATCGCAGCTCAAAGCAGCGCGAACTGTGGTTCACCTATGGTATTAGCTCGATGCGTTGGTATGCGAACAACCACAAGAACATTGTTGATCTCGTTGAACAAAACGTGGGTTGGGCAAATGTGCCCGAGATGATGGTGATGGAAGGCATTCAAAAAGGCGATATTGTGGCGTTACCTGCCTCACACGAGCATGGTGGTTGGATTACTCCAGTAGGTTGTTTAGTTTCTCGCAGCCACATCAATGGCCCAGTTCTCACCAGCCTTATTGAGCAGCTTAAGGGGCACTCACTGCAGTACAATCAATGGCAAGCCAACTAGCCTCCCCTGTTTACAAATCATCTCTATTTTCAAAACATCGTCAATTCAGAGATTCAATATCGGCATGGAACACACCACCGCTACCTCATTTCTGCTTATCTTGCCGATAAATATCTTTGTCGTGTGGATAAAACACCCTAGTTGATGTCCCAAAGTGACATAACTACTATGCGATCCCAACGGGTTTGTCTTTTCAAACGAATATAGACAGGCCCAAATCGCTCTTTAACACCACTGACCCAACTTCAAATCTCCCAGATAAGCGCTCAGCCTTGCCGTTGCTTATATCGGTTTCAAATAGATCACTTTTTGAATATTAATTCGCACCCAATTTATGAGCGCTATTTGAGTGCTTTTTTATATCTAAATGAACCTTTTGGAAGATTTGTCGTGAACGTTTTAAGAAATATTTGCCCTGAGAAAATGGGTAAAGAGCGTAACAAACGCGAGTATGATTTACGCGTACTTAATTGTGTCAGTGAAAGCGAATATGAATCGCGTATGGCGGTTTGGAATAGCCTAGCGTTAACTGCTACTCCGTCTGCTTCGGAAACAAAGGGCTTCATCGATGAGTCTTTCAACAAGCTTCAACAAGACCTAAAAGAAGCTAGCCGTGAGTTATCGATTAACTACACGGACTTCATCGCAATGGCGCATGAAGAGATCAACTACATTAAGGTGTTTGTGGCTGATAAAACAGCACAATACGGTTGGTACGCTGCGATCGTTCTTATGGTCATCGGCACGGTTGCTCTGTGTATTCAGTAAGTTAGACCACAAATTTTACTGGCTACTGCATCGAGCGCTTTAATGCGCTCTAACTAGAAAACAAATGACGAGTCTCATTTGTTTTCTAGTCTCTACCCCTTCACTCGCCCATTAGGGACAGCAAATCCTGCGTCGCTTGTTTTGGGCTTTCAGCGTGACATATCGCTGAGACCAAGGCTAATCCATGAATACCTGTGTTAACCAACTGCGGAATGTTCGACTCGTTGATTCCACCGATACCCACAATCGGAAGCTTGGTCGTTTCTAACGCCATTTGAATACCTTCGTAACCCCAGTGTTTCTTGAGGTTTGTCTTGGTCGGTGTCGCAAACAGCGCACTAAGGCCAATGTAATCAATCGGCAAACTATCTGCTTGTTGTAGCTGCTGTTCAGTTTCAATTGATAACCCAAGAATCTTGTCTGAACCAATCAGCTTACGTGCTAACTCTGCAGGCATATCCGATTGCCCCAGATGCAAACCATCGGCATCAACGGCTAATGCCACATCGACTCGATCATTAATGATCAGCGGCACACCCGTTCCAGCTAAAACCGATTTAACGGCCTCTGCACGCTCAATGAACGCTCTTACGTCCCCATGTTTTTCTCTTACTTGAACCATAGTGACGCCACCAGCAACCGCTTGTTCAACCACGAATTTAAGCGTTTCTAGATCTTGTTGGTCGTCAGTCACCAGATAAAGTTTATAAGGGTTCATCGCGTACCTTTGAAGTCAATTTCTAAAATTGGTTTTCTGCCATTTTACCGACAAATCACATCCTATGCATGGAAGTTAGCACTTAATTCCTTATGTTAGGCGGTTGAATTCAAATACGCAACTCGTTGAAAGCATGTCGAAAAACCCGATTTTTCTAACAAAAGCGTTACTTATTACACAAACTATTCGCTTTAGCATGCCCAGAATGCTGTTTTATGAAATACTCCCCTATGAAGGAATCAGGTAAATATAGGGATAGTTATGCGTCACCTTTCTATAGCGCTCAAGATCAAGCTGGGTTATGCCATCTGCTTGCTCTTTTTCGTCATTTCAGGCCTTGTGAGTTACAAAGGTATTCAAACCTTGTCGAACGGCTTTAGCCAGTACAGTGAACTCAGCCACAAGGCGACATTGTCAGGCAACATTCAAGTGCACTTTCTTCAGATGCGTTTAGCTTCTGAACGTTACTTAGAGTCATTGGATGATCAATACGAAGCGAATTATCAATCGAGCAAACTTGCGATTGATGAACTGCTGAACAACTTAATCCAAACCACCACCAATACTGATAGCTTGTCGAGCCTGCAATTAGTGCAAGACAGCGTTGCAGCTTTTGATGCGGCTTATGGATCAATGAAACAGAGCCAACTGCTCATTGACCAGTTAGTGAACGTGGAGATGGTCACACGAGAAACTAACGCACTAAAAGCCGCGCAGAGCTTGTTGTATGAGTCTTACAACAACAACGATCCAAACGCGAGCTTATATGCGGGCATGTTGATGGAGAACTTCCTCGCCGCCAAGATCACTGTACTGAGTTACTCGAACAACAACGACCTCAAAACCTACGAAGCCGGTAAAGACATCTTTGAATATGCTCTGCCAGGTATCGAGGGCGATATTGAGTCTCTTAAATCATCTCCTTATCAAAGTGAATTGATTGAAGATTTCTCTAACCAACGGGAAGCGTACGCGAAGGGCTTTGAGCAAGTTCATCAACAGATGATTGAGAACACGCAAAGAACTGCTACCCTCGCCTCTATTGGTGACAGCTTAGCGATTTCGGTAGCTGATGCTCAGAGCATTCTAGAACAACAGAAACAAGCATTAACACCAGAACTGCAAGCCAGCGAAAAGCGCTCGATTCAAATCATCATATTGCTGACGGGTGTGGCTTTAGTTATTGGCATGACGAGCGCCGTGTTGGTGACTCGCTCTATTACTAAAGGCATCGCACAAGTTAAACAGATCACCAACGAGCTTTCTCAGGGCAACCTGAATGTGGAAGTGAACATTGAGAGCAAAAATGAGATTGGCGAACTGCTGACTAATATGGAGATCACCATTGAATCTCTGCGCGATATTGTTGGCCAAGTGAACCGTTCTAGCGTGCGTATTGGTGAGATGTCGGAGTCACTCAATCAAGTGACCAATAACAGCTCGACCAACGCAACACAATTGAATAGCGAGATGATAAATATCTCTTTTGCCGTTGATCAATTGGCTTCCAGCACATCAGAAATTGCTGCAAGTGCTAACCACGCGTCTCAAGTTGCTAACCAAGCAACCGAGAATGTGGCGATGGGACTCAAAGAAGTAGACAAAACACTGCATGAAATTGGCAGCGCCGATGAAAGCATGCAGGTCAGCAGCCAGAAAGTGACTGACCTACACAAAGAGTCGATGAACATTGGTGCCATTCTTGAAGTAATCAAAGGCGTTTCTGAGCAGACCAACCTGTTGGCATTGAATGCGGCTATTGAAGCTGCGCGCGCAGGTGAACAAGGTCGCGGATTTGCAGTAGTAGCCGATGAAGTAAGAACGCTCGCTAAACGTACCCAAGACTCTGCTAGCCAGATTGATGAGCTCATCACCTCACTACAACGTGGCGCTAAAGATGCGTTAGAGTCTATCAAAGAGAGCCACAGCACGGTTTCAGACGCTTCAACGCAGGCGCAGCAAGCTTCTCAGAATTTACATGTGATTAATCAACACATCCAAGACCTGAACCAAGCCAACAGCCAAATCGCAGTGTCAGTTGATGAGCAGGATCGTCTCACTAAATCACTCGGTGAGAACGCGCAAGGTGCAAACACCATCGCGCAAAGTAACCAAGAATCAGTCAGCAGCATTTCAGGTGCAGCCAGCGACTTAACTGAGGTTGCTCACCACCTAGAGAGCCAAGTGAATCGATTTAGAACCTAGCCAGCCAGTCTATACACAGCTGGCACAGTTCCAAAGCAATAATAAAAAGCCCCCAGCACATAAGTGTCGGGGGCTTTTCTTTATCTAAAGAGATTTAAGTTAGGCTTGTGGCTTAGAGTTCGGTTAACCCTACTGAATCTTCAAGCGTTGAATCAGAGTCTCTTCGTCTAACTGATACAACTCATCAAGCAAGTTCATCTGCAAGCTACCTGGGCCGCGAGAGTTTTCAGCCGCGATTTCACCAACCACGCCTAATACCGCTGCTGCAGCTAAACCACTATCATCACCAACAGCCGCGAAAGCACCCGTCAATGCAGTTAAAGTACACCCCATACCCGTCACATACGGCATCATTTGGTGTCCATTGTTTAACGTCACCACGCTGTCTTTGGTGACAACGTAATCTGTCTCACCAGATATCACCACATTTGCACCGTATTCAGCCACTAAGCACTGTGCAGCACCTAACGCAGCATCACTGCTATCAAGCGCATCAACGCCTTTGCTCTGCGCTTGTTCGCCCGCTAACGCGATAATCTCAGACGCGTTACCACGAATGATCAACTTATCGGCTAAGCGTGCAATTTCACGAGAAGTCTCGGTACGCAACGTACTTGCCCCACAACCCACAGGGTCAAGAACCACAACCTTGTTGTTCGCGTTCGCTTGCTCAACAGCAAAACACATTCTTGGCGTCCAAACACTGTCGAGCGTGCCGATGTTAATCACCAAAGCACCAGAGAAAGACATCATCTCTGCCAGTTCTTGTTGCGAGTGCGCCATAATAGGCGAAGCGCCAATCGCCAATAACGCGTTGGCCGTGTTGTTCATCACTACATAGTTAGTGATGTTCACAACCAGTGGTTTTTGCTCTCGTACTGCGCGTAGCGATTGAATAATTTGTTCAGTAAGCATGGGTAAATCCTTATTCGTGAAAGTCGCTTTTAAGCCGCTGTTGAATCATCAAGAGCGTTCAGCCCTTGCTGCCAAAAAGCCACTTCCATACGCGTTGCCGTTTTGAAGATATGAACGATGTTCTGACCGCGTTCGCTGTTGATATCAATTTCAGCAAGCAACTGATTGAAGTATTCCGCGCCCGTTGCTACGCCAGACTGGAACTCTTCACTGCCATACAGTTGCAGCCAGCTTGAGTATGGGTTGCCTTCCAAAACAGTATCACTGCTTTCTAACAGCGCTTTACCAATCACGGCATAACCGATTGAACACGGAGCCAGTGCCGCATATAAGTCGACAAGATCACCCGTCATACCCGCATCTAGAACGTAGCGCGTGTAGGCAACAGTGCCGAAATCTTCAGGCTCGTTTTCTAAATCAGATTCGGTTAAACCCCACTGACCACAGTAAGTCACGTGGTGAGAGATTTCAGAATCCAATAGAGCATGAACACTTGGCAATGCACGGCGCATATCAGCCAGTGTTTTTGCCTTGTAAATCGCCAACGCATAAGCACGGGCATACTGCTTCAGGAACAGAAAATCTTGCTTCAAATAATGCAGAAAACATGTTTGAGCGAGCGTGCCGTTTGCCAGCGTTTTAACAAAATAATGCTCAGTGTAGTCTTGCCAATCTTGCTGACAGGCTTGGATTAAGTCTTGGTATTTCATGAGATTCCTTAGTCAAAAGTCGGTACGTAATCAGCGGCTTTTGGTAGTGATTTGATGATGCCTTTGTCGAACATGAACTGTGCGTAATCGTCGTAACGCTTCATATCTACAGCAGAAGGGCGAAGTGCAAAGCGAGTCAATGTGTCGTTCCATGCGCGTTGGTTAAGCTCGTTATTCAACGTATCTGGTGAATACGCCACAAACTCACTCCATGACTCTTGTGGGTGGTTCACAATGTAAGTCGTTGCTTGTTCCAATGCTTTGTTGAAGGCTTTGATTGCTTCGTCGTCGTGTTTCTTTGCGTTCGCAACAAAGATAAGCTCGTCGTAAGCGGGCACACCGTGCTCTTCAGGGAAGAATGCCTTAGCTTTAAAACCTTCAAGTGCTAATTGGTTAGTTTCAAAGTTACGCAAGCCACCCCAGATGGCATCTACCTTACCCGATGCCAATGAAGATGAAAGTGCCCAACCGACATTGATGGTTTGCACATCTGTAAAAGCAACGTTTTCTTGCGCTAACATAGTACCGATAGTCGCTTCTTCGTTGCCAGCAATCGCAATACCGATTTTTTTACCTTTAAGATCCGCTAGCGAATCGTTCTTGCCGTTATCTAAAACCATGAGCGTGTTCAGTGGCGTTGCGATAAGAGTTGATGCGCGAACTAGAGGCAAGCCTGCTGCCACATCCATAGTTAGGCTTGGTTGGTAGGTTACGGCTAAATCGACCTTACCTGCTGCGACAAGTTTCGCTGGAGTGCTTGGGTCAGCTGGCTCTTGGATTTCAACCTCTAGGCCTTGGTCAGCAAAGTAACCACGCTCTTGAGCAATCACAATTGGGCCATGGTTCGGGTTCACAAACCAATCCAACATCAATGTCAGTTTCTTTTGTTCAGAACCCGCCAATGCATGACCTGAAACTAGCGAAGCAAGCAGTGCTACTGCACCTACCAATTTGGTGTTTTTCATAGTTAACCTTTCCTTTTGAATATTATTATTGTGTTTGTCGATCTAATTTTTAACGAGGTGTTGTTTAGATAAATAGCCTTGAGCGAAGCTTTATTAAACAAAGAGTTATTGAGCTAGCCATCACTGGTTCTCCCAAGGGATAGCTTTTTTGAGTAATTTATCTGTAACGAAGTAGAGCGAGATAGACAGCACCGCCAAGATGAACAAGGCAGCAAACATCTCATCGATGATCATGCGCGCGTTGGCCTGCAGCATTAAGTAACCCAGCCCCTCACTCGAACCAACCCACTCGCCGACAACCGCTCCAATTGGCGCAATCACCACAGCCACACGAATGCCAGACGCTAAGGTTGGCAGTGCGGCAGGAAGTTGGATATGACGTAGCAATTGCCACTTCGATGCACCCATCGTCTTGGCAAGATCGAGATAACCTGTCGGTGTATTGCGTAGACCGTCGTAACAACAAGTGGTTACTGGGAAGAAGATAATGATCGCCGCCATCACCACTTTTGATGCGATGCCATAACCTAGCCACAGCATCAGTACTGGCGCGATAGCAAACACAGGGATCGCTTGGCTGGCAATTAAGATAGGCAATAGCCAACGCTTTAGCGGATCAAACATCAGCATCTGCAGGGCGAAAAACAGCCCCATCGACAAACCGAGTAACAAGCCAAGTAGGATCTCTTGCGCAGTCACCCATGTGTGTTTGAGTAACACATCGTAACGTTCAATCAGCTTTAAAAAGACTTCTGCTGGCGTGGGCAGAATGAAGCTCGGCATCTCGAAGATAACCACAACTAACTGCCATAAACCGAGAATCACAGCACTGCTGATAAGCAAACGAACAACAGGATTCATCTGACGATGGCGTGTAGTGGCAGCCTGTCCGTTAGTTGAATGAGCTACAGCTCCACTTCGCGTTAGATCATGCATAATCACGCTCCAACTGATCTAAGATCGCTTGTTGTAACTCAGCACATTCACCATCTAACACTCTTGGTGTGGCAGTGAGAGGCACAGATAAAGACTGAGCGTTCGCCGGTGTGCCTTGCAACACATACAAGTTATCCGCCAGACGCACCGCTTCTTGTGGATCATGAGTGATCAACACAACGGTTTTACCCCTTAACAGTTCACACGCTAAACTTTGCAGCTTGTGTCTCGTTACCGCATCCAGCGCAGAGAAAGGCTCATCCATCAGCACGACTGGCTTGTCTTGCATTAAGGTTCGAGCCAAAGCAACACGCTGACGCATACCACCAGACAATTGATCCGGCATAGCATCCGCGTAATCAGCCAGACCAACAGAAATCAGTAGCTCTAACGCCTGATTTTTATGCTCGATATTTTTATGCTTATCTGCGGAATTTTGAAAGCGATGGCTCAAACACACGTTGTCGATAACCGATAGCCATGGCAGTAACAAATCTTGCTGCGCCATGTAAGCGATGCGATCCGTTAAAGGCAATTCATCAGACGTTGCCAATGTGCCCTGCCATTCCACCTTGTCGTCCAACAAGCCTGCCAGATAACGCAATACCGTGGTTTTTCCGCAGCCACTGCGACCAAGTAACACTGTCCACTTGCCTGCTTTTAAGCTCAATGACAGTCCAGATAAGGTCGCGTGCTCGCTATCTCGGTAACGCAGAGTCGCATTACTGAGTTGAACGCCAATCGTATTAACGGACATTACCGTGCCCAGCGAAAAAGTGATTTACTGGGCCATGACCTTGACCGACTTTCAACTCGTCAGCATGGGCAATCGCGCGTGAAATGTATTGTTTACCCAGGTCTACAGCCTCTGGGAGCGTGTTGCCTTGAGCCAAGAAAGAAGCAATAGCAGAAGAGAGCGTGCAGCCCGTGCCATGAGTGTTTTTGGTAGGAAAACGCTTCGCGCTAATCACAGCAGATGCAGTTGGTAGAATCAGTAAGTCATTGCTGTTTTCATCTTTCTCTAGATGACCACCTTTTAGCAGAACGGCTTTAGCACCTAAAGCGCGCAGATCTTCAATCATGTCCTGCATTTCGGCTTCGCTTTCAGGTACCGGCTTGCCTGTTAACGCCGCGCCTTCAGGTAAGTTAGGGGTAATAATGTCGGCGAGCGGAATCAGCTCTTGTTTTAGCGTAGTGATAGCAGAGTTTTCTAGAAGAAGGTCGCCGCTTGTCGCGACCATTACAGGGTCAATTACCAAGTGTGTTGGTTGGTATTGTTTGATTTTGTCTGCAACGACTTTGATGATTTGCGAATCCGCCAACATACCAACTTTTACCGCCACGATATTCAGATCGGTGAACAACGCATCTAACTGGCTAGCAACATGCTCAAGTGGGATTGGAAAAATGGCTGATACGCCTTGGGTATTCTGAGAGGTAATCGCAGTAATCACCGAACAAGCGAAGCTACCTGTTGCAGACATGGCTTTAATATCCGCTTGAATACCTGCGCCGCCGCCACTGTCAGAACCAGCGATCGTCAATACAATCGGAGTGTTTGTTCGAATCGAACCATCAGCAGAGTGCTGCGAAACTGAGGCTTTTAGCGTTAAATCTTTTGAATTAGAACTGTGTGTCATTGTCGCTCCTACTATCTTACAAGACGTAGGAGAACGAACACCGATCGAAGGAGAAGTCGCAATAAACACATGAAAGTTTTCATGGGTGCAGACGCAGATCGAGTGCTTATAGTTCCCTACGCCAGTGTTAACTGAATCAGGTTCAACGGGTCTCGATTAACGATCTCAGCAAACACCAAATAAGGTATATGCCCCCCGACTATTGATAGCGATAGTAACAGCACTCTCACAACTGAGATACTGATTTTATTCAATTATAAGAATTACACATGAAAAAATTTCAATTAGGCAAAACAAATACTTATAACGTTCCTTTAGATGGCTTCGACTGTATAAACAAGCACAACACAATCAGAGACATACCTAACCAGCCTGTAAAAGGAATCAGCTCACCGACAACACAGACGGCAAGCACCGCTGCAACTACTGGTTCAAACAGAGTCAGCAGATTGGCGCTACTCGCGGTCACGTGGCGTAAACCAAAACTGAACGCGATATAGCCCAAGCATTGTGGGATTAACGTCAGATAACTGATGACTAATACGTTAATCTGCGAGGAAAACAGGTTCTCCCCCGTAAACCAGAGCGTTGGCAGCAACAGCATCGCACCCAGGCCAAAAATACTGCCCATCGCCGCTTGTGACTTAATCCCTTTGTCGATCAGTGCTTTGGTCGCCCAAGAATAAATGGCGTAACACAACCCAGCGAGCAAACCTAAAGCAATACCGAACAGCTTGAGATCATCACCGGATTCATTCGTCGATGAAGATTCTGAAAACACCAACAACCCAATACCCACCACACCAATCGCAAAGCTAGTGAGCCAACGTTTGTTGATATTATTCTTTTTGCTAATAAGACACTCTAACAGAGCAGAAAAGAAAGGTGCGGTAGCAATCGAAACCACTGTACCAATCGCCACGCCAGATAATTTCATTGAAGAATAGAAAGCTAAAGGATAGATCGCTAAAGCCAAAGCGCTCACCGTCAACAGCTTCTTGTTCTGCAAAAGCTTGTCGAAAGCGAATAGGATTTTTCGATACGCCAATCCCGCTTGCATTAGGCCACCGACGCCCATAGAGAAAGCACCAATCGCTAATGGGCTTAGATCAGGCGCAAAACTTGCGGCGGTGCCTGTCGTGCCCCATAAAATAGAAGCAAACAAGATGGCTAAAGTGCCCGTTTGGAATTCGTTAACGCGATTGATGGCAAGATTCATTTCTATTACCCAATTTTCAGTTCTGAAATAGATAATAGTGAAGATTGATAAAAGTTAGTTTGCCGAAAGGACGCTATTGTTGTTTCTAAAGACTGTCTTTCATTGAGCCTAGAAACGCCCTTGGAGACATGCCAAAGTGCTGAGAGAAGCGACGACTGAAAGCAGACACATCACTATAGCCCACATTTTCAGCAATCAATTGAACCGGTAAATCGGTATGAGTTAACAAGGCTTGGGCTTTCTCCATACGATAGCGAGTGATGTATTTAAGCGCACTGATCCCCAGGCACTCTTTGAAGCGTTTTTTGAATTGAGTGGGGCTCAAACAAGCCGTTTCTGCAAGTTGCGAAATGGATAATGGTTGTGTGTAATTATCCGCTATCAGCCTTTGTACAGCGCGGATTCTTGGGTCGATGCTCTTGCTCACTTGTTGTTGCTCTAACAGCAGTGAAAACACATCCAAGATGGATGACTCAATACCGCTATCGACCTGATATTCCAGCTGCTTCTCAACAAACAACAAGAAGCTCATCAAAGGTGGCGTTATCGTGAAAACCGAGAGCTCGTGCTCTAACAAATGCTGAGGCAACACAGCCATATCCGCGACAATAAACCGCGCTGCTTCGTCCGCCTTAAACGCATGCGCTGTGGTTACCGGAATCACCACACATTCGCCCACCGCCACTTTACCGACATACCCCACCATTTCGATATTAATACTGCCTTGGATCGGCAATACCAGTTGATGATGGTCATCATGAGCATGGGTATTAAATTGCTTGGTGTAAGATCGAATGCTTAAGCTAGATTTCATGAGCAACGCCGGAGTACATTTCGCTAGGTTAAAGTAAGAGATACAAAGTTACATTATCACTTCCCTAGAGTCACACTCAATGATCATCAAATTCATGCTAACTAGGTGACATGATCAAAAACGGCCTCTAAATGAGAGGCCGTTTTTATTCGAATGCTTAATCACGTCAAAGATTTAAAACGATACTTGGTTATCCTGACCAACCACTACCTGAACACTATTTTGAACTTCATAAATGTCAAAACCATCAGCAACCGGATCAGCATTGTCTTCATCACTGTCGTGTTGCGCGGTACAGGTATAACCCAATGAGTAAGTACCTGGATCAATAAATCCCAGAGAGAACTCATAGTTAGTCTGTGCTTCATTCATTGCCACTGATGCTGAAGTAATCGGCTTCACCTCATCGGAACCGCCAATAGGCGCCATGTCAGCTTTGTCGACATTACCTTCATACAAGTACACCGACTGAACATAAGTATTATCATTTGTAGGGTTACAAGCTTCAAAAGTGGTACTCGAAACAGTACCTTCAATGTTTCCTGTCTCAACCGTATTGATAAGGCTTACAGACGTTCTTTGAATAGTGTAATCAGGGAAAGTCGAACTGTTCTTTAGGCCACGTCGAAGATCGAACTCGACAACAAAATCGTTACTCTGTTGGTTCACATTAAATGAATCATTAAAGTAAAGCACGCCAGCGTTATCTTCTTTACCAACACCTTGCGGGCACGCGCCATTACCTTTCACCGTTAACTCACGAATCGAGTCATCGTTTTCTACAACATAAGATGGATGTGTCGGGTGATCGCCATCATTCGCAAACACACATAGTTTATAGCTACCTACTGGAACTACCTCGTTTTCAATCAAAGGAAGTGCATCGCTTCCTTGGTAATCCAATAAATTGACACTTAATGGAATAGGATCTTCACCGTCTGGCAACGGGTCGCCATTTTCATCAACGTAATCACCGTTTTCGTCCGTTTTATACACGTCATACACTAGCGTTGTACCTCCCTGAATCGGAAGTAAAGCTACCTTGCTGAATGTCACCGTCACATCTTTAACATCATCGACGGGCGCATCACTCACACTCAAGGTAATGGGTGTCGTACTGCTTGATGATCCTGAGTCTCCGCCACAACCAACAAGCCCGGCCAACACAAGGCTAGCTAAAGCCGTTTCCTTTAAATATTTCATAACTCATTTCCTATAAAATCACTGCTCAATAAAGGGCTTATTTGAGTGCCCTCTTATTCTTTTTCTTGTTGTGACCCATAAATAAACAGCGCTATTGTTTGATGATCCCTACTATTCAGGGCATTCCTCATCCAAAAAACACTGTTCATCAAGGTGCACATATCAAGTCGCACATAGGTTAATTAAGTCTAGTAAGTAAATTGTCAGTAGCAACGCATGTTTGGCAAAAGTGCTGTCAATTGTGTTGAAATAGTCGTTGAGTAGAAAATGGGAAGCAGGGATTGAAAGCAACTTGATCAAAGTGAATAATCGCCACCAAGATCAAAAAAGGCCGTTAAGACAGCCTGTTGCTGAACTTAAACGACCTTTTCATTGAATTTTGATTAAGCTAATTCGATCTTAGCTCATTCAAATTCGCTTATTTTTGAAGTTGTTCTTTAGCCGCTTCAACCTTAGAGAAATCTAGGCCAAGCTCTTCAACTGCTTCTTTGATTAGCGCAGGGTTTTGCATTACCTGGCCCATCAGCATTTGAAGTTTATCTTGTGGTAAGCCAAGTTGGCTGATCGTCGCCATTGCTGCAAGAGGGTTCTCGGTCAACGTCTTGAATAGCTCGCTGATCTGCTCGTCGCTAATATTGTTCTCTTTCAACATTGCTAAAATCGGGTTCATTTTTTTGCCTTTGAAACACTAAATTAAGTAGGAGCACAGCATACCATCTAGCTGTGCTCGATTGTACTAGCAACTTATACTTTGCCTACTGTGAAGTAACCCTAAGCCTAGCGAGACTCTAATGGGTAAGAGCGGTAGCTCCACATACCATAGGTTCTAAGCGCATCTCGGTAGATACCTAGTAGCTCACCATCACTCGCCTTCTTAAGATCTGCGAGTGGCTTGTCTGGGTAAGAAACCGTATCAAAAGTAATGCCCTGAGGGCCGGTTTGCCAGCTAGCGATTTCAAACAGAGTTTGACCACGACGAACATGGCTTGCCGAGCTAATAATGGTCGCGTGCTTAATATCATGGCGAGCAAGTGCGTAGCTACTGAATAAGGCATTGCCTACCGTGCTGGTCGCGTAATTCTCTTCGATGATGCGATCTTTGCTTACCCCTTTCTCGATAAGCCAATCCGCCATTAACTTACCTTCAGTCTTGTGGTTCTTGGGCACGCCACCCGTTAACACGATCATCGCATCTGAGTTCGCCTTAGCCATCGCCAATGTTGTCTCAAGACGCTCAATCAAAATTTGATGCATAGAGCCGTCTGGATTAAGCGCATAGCCCAAAGTGACAATCGCGCCATGATGATCAAGCAAGCCTTTATCCGCAGACTCTTTCAACGGTGTTTCTAACACGCGGTCGACCGTAGCAAAAATGCGTTTGATGTCTTCTGCTTTACCTTTGTTCAGGCTTTCCAGTTTCTCCATGTGCTTATTGGATTCACTTTCATTGCCTTCAAATCGCTGCCAAACCGCAAGGTAAGCATGAAGATCAACATCGTCTGGTACAACCGTCAGCGCTTGCTCAAACAGCTCAATAGCGCGCTCTGCATTCTTGTTGTAGATCTGAGCGTTCGCTGCCGAGATAAGCAAATCAGTACGGTAAGGTTCTAGTTGGTAAGCTTCTAACAATCGGTTAGTCACAATTTCCATGTTGCTTGGCATTTTAGCCGTAAAGCCCGCGTGAGAAATTCTTGCCGGAGACTTAAACGCCTGCAACGCATCAAGAAGTAATTGGTCGACAACTTGTCGCTTAGTCACCAACTGCGCGTAATCCGCAGAAGCCTGTACTGCGCCGTCGTTAGCAGCAAAAGAATAAGGTGTTGCGCCAAAAGCCAGCATGCCACCAAGAGCGAGGGCGATAATGTTCTTTTTCATGAAAAGATCCTGTGTCGTTAAGTGTTCACATCAGATTTGCTCACCAATGTAAGTCCCTAAGATTAAAAAACCGTGAAGCACACCTTAATCTCTAACGTTTATATTCATTTGTTGCATAAGGTGTGGCAGCAGATCACGATTTTGAACTTACCAATAAGCCTGTGCATCCAGATAATTCTGGTTTGAACCAGTGCTCAACGTTTTTGTTGGAATATCTGACTACGGATTTCATACGCCCTATCCCGCCAAAAACCACCCATCACAAATCCGAACTCCGCATAAAGCAACGAATCAAAAAAACCACTTTAAGCTCATTTTTTCAACAACTTAAAATCCAACACACTGAATCGCGCGATTTTACCCCTCGCTCAAATAACGAGGTCTTCAACACATAGAGTTGGAATGCGAGTCAGAAGATCTTCAAATAATTCAAAATCAACCATTGAACGATCGTTCAAGTCGTGCTTTAATAAATGACCAATACAAGGAGTTACCCCATGCTTAAGTTCTATTTTCACCAAACACCAAACCCAATGAAGATCGCTCTGTTTTTGGAAGAGACAGGCCTAGATTTTGAACTTGTTCCTGTCGATACCTTAAAGGGTGAGCAGCATTCACCGGAATATCGTTTAATCAATCCAAATGGCAAAACGCCTGCGATTGAAGATGAAGGACAACGTGTATTCGACTCTAACGCTATCCTTCTGTATCTCTCAGAGAAAACAGGCAAGCTTGGCGGTCAGCCAGAAGACAGAGCTGAACTACTCTCTTGGATGATGTTTATCGCGAGTGGCCTTGGTCCATATTCAGGCCAATCGGTACACTTCCGCCATGCTGCACCAGCAGGCTTAGACTACGCTGTGAACCGATACCTACGTGAAGCACAACGTCACTACGAAGTGTTAGAGAAGCATATGGAAGGTCGTGAGTTTATCGTCGGAAATGAGTACACGATTGTCGATGTCGCTGCATGGGGCTGGATTGATAAAGCACCTGTCGTGCTTGGTGAAGAAGGCTTAGAACCTTACCCGAACTTGAAGCGCTGGTTTAACGCAATCAACACTCGCCCTGCTGCGCTGCGTGCTCGCGAAATCGGCAAAGGCATTGAGTTTAAAACCGAACGTGATGAAGAAGCGAAACGAGCGCTGTTTCCTTCGAATTTCCCAATCAACGAAGAATTCAGCATGAAGTAAACGATGTGGAGCGAAAGCTCATTACTGGGCGAGCTATCTAAAAATCAATAGTATTGTTTCTATTAACTGATACCACACTAGTTAAAATATCAATACTATTGATATAGCTATTGTAAGAACCCTTACCGACATCCGATGGTGTCTCTGTCGGTCGTGCCGGGGAAAAGTCCTGAATCAGTTACTCTAGATCGCAGCGAATTTGTAAAGCATATGTTAGGCATGAATTAAACTTCGACTACAAAGCATAAACTTATTTTCAAGATACCAAATGAAAAAAACAATCATGTGACAATCAACTAAAGAGACGATAAATGAGTTTTACAAAGACTAATAGCATTTGAAAGTAATATTAATTTTTGAATGCTAATTCAAATAATTAGGCGTTCTGATAGTTTTGCTTTTTTCGTTAATATTCTAGGCAACAAAATGAGATCAGGCTGCCTTAGTGCTTTACTTGTTACAATATCTGGTACGTGCTATCTGTCTATAGGTTTTTCAGGACTTGAGAATCAGTTTGGTATGGTATGGGCAGGAGCTGCGTTAATCGTCTTAATCGTGTTTAATTTGACGCTGCCACTCTCTTTAGGCGCTTACTTTTATACTACAAGTATATTAGGTTGGCACTGGTTTGAGGCATCATTATTCACGTTAGTACTAATAACCATCATAGTTCCTGCGATCATTAAATCTGTTAGTCACATTCTAAATCCAGCGTCTTCTGAAAATTAGACAGATTATTAGCGCGCAGGTTTAATGACATTGATTTTATCAATTTCACGTAAAAAAAGAGCCGCTTTAGCGGCTCTTGATTTTCAAACTATTCGAATCAGTTCAGATTACTCTTTACCGAATACGTTGTTCTCTTGCTCTTGTACACGGATGAAAGTCGTACGCTTAGTTAGCTCTTTAAGCTTTGCTGCGCCTACGTATGTACAAGTTGAACGTACACCACCAAGGATGTCAGAAATTGTGTTGTGAACTGAACCACGGAACGGAAGTAAAACAGTTTTACCTTCAGCAGCACGGTACTTAGCAACACCACCTGAGTGCTTGTCCATAGCCGACTGTGACGACATTCCATAGAACTTCATGAATTGCTTACCGTCTTGCTCTACAACTTCGCCGCCTGACTCAGAGTGACCTGCTAGCATGCCGCCTAGCATTACGAAGTCAGCACCGCCGCCGAACGCTTTAGATACGTCACCCGCACATGAACAGCCACCGTCACCGATGATCATGCCGCCAAGGCCGTGTGCTGCGTCGCCACACTCGATGATTGCAGAAAGTTGAGGGTAACCTACGCCTGTTTTAACACGTGTAGTACAAACAGAACCAGGGCCGATACCAACCTTAACGATGTCTGCGCCAGCTAGAATTAGCTCTTCAACCATGTCACCCGTTACAACGTTACCCGCAGAGATAACTTTAGTCGGGAATTCAGCACGTACTTTTTGTACGAACTCAACTAGGTGCTCTGAGTAGCCGTTAGCGATATCGATACAGATGAATACAAACTCTTCGCTAAGAGCCATGATCTTCTTAACTTTCTCGAACTCAGCTTCAGATGTACCTGTTGATACAAATACGTTGTTCAGAGTTTTCTTGTCTGCTGTTTTAGCGAACTCAGCCCACTGCTCTACTGTGTAGTGCTTGTGTACTGCAGTCATAACACCGTGCTCTGCTAGAGCAGCTGCCATTTCAAAGCTTGCTACCGAATCCATGTTCGCTGCAATTACTGGAGTACCAGACCATTGACGACCGCTATGCTTGAATGTAAAATCGCGGGTTAATTCAACTTGAGAACGGCTTTTAAGGGTAGAACGCTTCGGACGGAAGAGTACATCTTTGAAACCTAACTTAAGTTCTTGTTCGATACGCATGGTGTTTTCCTTGATTCATAAAATTATGTGTCTCTCGCGAAATGCGTAGTAAAACCGTTGGCAGACGAGTTTACTTTTCTTCGGACACAAAAAAACCGGAGCGTTGGCAGACGCTCCGGTTTTCAGCATTATAGGTCGTGATTTAGTAACAGCAAGTCTGATATTTCACTTTTTTTTATGCTATCCTCTCAAAGATTCCATATCTGGTAAAAGCTTCCCGCCCGTCATTTCCTACTAAATTCATAGTAATTAATAACTTAACAACATATTCACGCAAACGCTGTCGGTTTATTGCGCAAACGTTTCCCTTGCAAATTCGGCGAAAAAATCTTCGATAAGGCAAATTTGTGAAAAAAGTGCCCTTTAATCACATAAAAATCACACTTTTCTTGAATCAAAAAATGCGTTTTTTCTTAAATAATTTCATTTTTTTCTGACTTTTTTCGCTTCGAGTGCCGATCTCAGCCCTCTTTCATTAGCCCTGAAATTTATAAAGTACAAAGGCAAGATCGATTAGCACGTTCGAAACTTGGATGAGCGGGGTAAAGTCCACAAAATATGGCAGGTTAGATGCGCTTATTTATGAGAACCCAGCGGATACAAGCCGCTGTTGATAGAGCCTAACAACAACTCGACTAAAGTTAACGAACACGGAACGCCTTTCTTTAGTTCGAACTCATTACTACAGGATCAGATACAAAAATGGCCAAGGGGATTAACCTTGGCCATTTTTATTTGGTTTTCAGAGTGCTCTTATAAGGCGATTCAATTTTCACCTTAAGGTACGTCAAGCCTTTTTCTGAGACATCAGAGCTTCAGCAGTCGCATCTTGAATCGACAAGAACAAGGATGTCACTTGCCCAGTTGGAGAACGCATCGGGTTAAGCGTGACGTTCTGATACATGAAATCAGCTTGTTGGGTTACTGGCCTAACGTTACGACACTTAAACAGATAAGGCCTTTGTTGCCATGTAATGAAGCTACGGCAGCCTAAATCGTAGACTGGCTTGGTTTTCAGCCTAAACCACTCTTCTGGGATTTCAGGGAACAGTTCAAAGATCGACTTACCGATCGCATCGTGCGATTGCTTACCGCTATGGTGCGTCATGAAGCCATTCCAAACTTGTACCTGAAAGTCACGGTTAATAACCACCAGCCCCATATCGACGTTTTGAACCATGTCCACCATCCAGTGGAACTGTTCAAATTCAGCAGGAAGATTCAGCATATTAAAACTCCTCCATTAGGTAGGCCAATTTGTTGTCTAGAAGAGGCAGAGACTCATCAACGAACATAAACAGAAGGTCACAACGGATAGAAGTGCCATCAATGTTGTAGCTGACTTCAAAGGTCATGGTCTTTTTGAACGAGCCGCTGGTATTTTCAATCACAGAATCGATCGAGATATGTTGACCTAGCAGTACAGGAGAGCTCTGGAAGAAACGAACTTCTGATTGCTCCCCTAATCCATTCAAGAATGAGCCGACTAAGATGTTCGACACATCCATCAGTAGCTCTAACTCTTCTAGCTGCTCGCTCTCTGTTGGCACCTTCATGAGCTTCTTAAGATCGCTCACACTAGAATCACTCAATAAGACTAATGCTTCGCCTGCAATACCTTCTCCGCTAAAGCCTTGGCAAACACCCGACACTTGGTCGTTGTCGGCTAGGTCACGAAGTGCCATGTGCAATTCACTCACTTCGAAGATGTTGACGTTCGGCAGCGGTAGGTGAACAAACACATTAAAGTGACGAGCCAGTGCATCAGCGGCACGGCCTATCGCTACGTTCGCGACTTCCATATAGATATCGCGTCTGCGAAGTATTGGCAGTTCTAAAGCGGTTGGGGTAATGATTTGAGGTTGTTTTGGCGGCTCGACATGCTCACGTAAAATGGCTTTTAGCGCTTCTTTATCGATCGGCTTTTGCAAAAATGCTTTGGCGCCAAGATCCAGCACCTTCTGTTGTGCTTTTGGTTGTATGTCACCAGAAACAACGACAACTGGCGTGGTATCGCCTAAACGTTGCATCTCTTCCAATGTGCCATAGCCGTCTAATTCCGGCATGGTTAGGTCGAGGAACATCAATTTGAATTGGTTTTTAGCGAGCTCTTCAAGTGCATTAAGCCCATGAACAGCAAAAGTTATATCTGCATTTAGAGAACTAGGCAGTGACCGAGCCATCTGCTTCCTTGCTAACGCAGAATCATCACATATAAGAACTGGGAACGACATAAATGCACCACTGACAAATTAAAGCTAATTCGACCGAGTGTAACAGAACATTATGGTATCAGGTACGGGGTGAATGGATTTATGTGCAGATTATTAGTAAGAATGATGAAACAGGTGGGTAAGCTATTATTTCGCATTATTCTTCATGAAAAACAATATGCTACAAAGGTAATAGCCAATCCTTGCTGTTGAGTAATAGCACTATTATATTTAACAGCAGCCTTAACAAGCGGGTTTATTAAGGCTCGACTGACTGACTCATTCATTGAACGGCTTTATGTAGCCATGATAGAGAGCTATCCAACAAAGCTAATGCAAGAGAACTAGAACTGATATGAAGGCCATAAAATCAGTAATGCGAAACGTATGATCACAGCAAATACCAACAACGCGATCCCCAGGCGATACCATTTGTATTCGGCGATGTTCATTGGGATACGCTTGTAGAACATCGTAATCACGCCTTTCCAATCGCTACTGCGTCTTCCGTACTGCATCATGCTCGTCAAAACAAACAGTGCGCCAAGCACTAACATTCCTTTTTCAGCCCAGAACAATCCAACTTCCATTTGTGTATTCCTTGATAAAACGGTGAGCAACTCAAATCATTCTAGTCACCTTTTAGCTCGGTTTCTGTAAGACCAAGGTCTAAATTACGAAGTACGCAATTCAGGGCTTATAGGTCATTGTTGGTAATTGATAGTTCTCGGTCAGCAATACAACGTTTATCGTTCAAGGTTCCATGGTAAAGGCGAGCATCACAAGCAAATCACGTATAAGCATGATTCGACAAATCTGGAGATTGGTTGTTCTTTTGAATGACACGCATCAATTGGATAAGCAGCAGAATACCTGTCACGCCTAAGCCAACACCGATTCCGCCCCAAATCCCTGCCAATTCGAACTTAGGCATCAAATACCAAGCCGCAGGCAAGCCAAATACCCAGTAACCGATGGCAGTCATCACGGTTGGCATAGAGACAATCTTCATGCCTCTTAGCAGGTTAATCGCCAGTAGCTGCCAAGCATCAACAATAAAGCACAAAGCAACGACCCAAATCACAGAAGCCAGTAGTGAAGTCATAGCACCCGTGCCATCGTCTAACTTGAAGATAGAAGCGATCATCTCAGGCCATATAATGAACACGGCCGACAACGCCACACTCAACACCGACACCAATATGAAGCTTTGAATCGAGGTTCTTTTTATTCCTTCGTAGTTACCCGCGCCAAAATCACGGCCAACCAAAATCGCCGCAGCTTGTGAGAAACCAAAATTGAAGTTCCAAGTAAAGCTTAAACATTGCAGCAAGATTTGGTGCAAGGCTAACGAAGCAATACTGATCGTGCCCGCCATCAAGGTGCCACCGTAAATCAAGCCATGCTCAAGTAAAGCAGCCAAGCCGATAGGTAGACCCATCAACAACAATGGGCTCATCAACTTGATTGAATACTCTTCTGTATTTAGCCAAGGGGCGAACTGCTTAAACTCGTCACGCTTAAATACCCAAACCGTATATCCAACCATCACGATAAATGCCGCGATAGCCGTACCAAGCCCTAAACCTGTTAAGCCCATGTCTAATTGGAAGGTGAGAAAGTAGCTCACTGGCACATTCAGAATTACGGTGATAATCGACATCACAAGAATGGAGCGCACGTTGCCAAACGCACTGGTTAAGCCACGAAGTACCAACAAGATAAGCGAAGGCAACATTACCCACTTCAAAGCATGGACATATTCCATGGCTAAAGTGATCACTTCTGGTGGCTGTTTGGCTGCTTCTAATACCAACGGAGCAAACCAGAAGCTGGCCATTAAGGTCACGCTGAGCACGAATGCCAACATGGTTGCGCCTTTCACCGCCAATCTAATTTGAGTATTACCAAACTCAGGGCGAGCTACTCGCTGACCATAAGCGATCGCAATCAAATTCGCGACACAACCCACGGTGCTGCTCGCAATAATGAAGATGAAAAAGTAGATTGAGGCACCTAAGCCACCAGCCGCAAGGGCTGACACACTGATACGCGACATCATCCAAACATCAGTAAGGACTAAAGCCATAGAGATCAGCTGTGAAATGATCAAAGGGAATGCAAGAGTGAGTATTTTTTTCATGAGCGCCTCAGGTAATTTCGCCCAAAATACGATCGATGAGGCTAGCGTTCAATTGATAAATTTGCGACTCTAACATTCCATAAACTCATGCGAACGAATTATGACCCCATATCCTAGCTTGCCATCATCACATAATGGCTTAAAAGCCTTTGAAGCTGCTGCAAGGCTGATGAGCTTTACTCTGGCTGCCGAAGAGCTGCATGTGACACAAAGTGCGATCAGCCGACAGATCAAACAGCTTGAAGATGAGTTAAACGCATCACTGGTTATTCGTAAGCATCGAGCCATAGAATTAACGGTACAAGGTCATGATTTGTATGTGGCTTTGCGAGAAAGCTACGGTAATATCGAAGCTGTTATCGCCTCTTGGAGTGAGCCCAAGCAGAAGCGTATCGTGATCAAAGCGACTCTGAGTTTCGCGACGCGAGTATTGATCTCCAAAGTTCGGGAATTAAACGAGCGTTATCAAGATCATGAGATAGTCATTGTTCCTGTGATTGAGGAAGACGAATCGATTAATAGTAGTGAGTATGATCTACTGATCTTCCACACGCGTTTCAAAAAACGCTATGACAAGGCACCTGACATTACCTTCTTGCGTGAAGAGTTCATGGCGCCGGTTTGCTCTACTAGTTTAACCACCAAAGACACCGACCTTGATTCAATCTTAACCTTGCCAAGGCTGCATCCAACCTTAGATCATCACGACTGGAAAGTGTGGCTGGCCGATGTTGAATTCCCACCAAAGAAACCTGTCAGAAATACCAGCTTCTTGTCTTTAGATATGGCGCTCAGTGCCTGTCTATCCGGTGAAGGGGTTACGGTCACGGATCTGTTGTTAGTTCAACAAGATCTCCAACGAGGCTTCTTGTACTGCCCTAGAAATGCAAAAATCCAACACAGTGCTTGGACTTACTTCATGCACCAGCGTAGTCACACGCCTATCATCAACGACCTTATTGAATGGCTTAGAGAAGAGACAACAAAAGAGATCGAGTTGCTGAAAGTACTCGCACAGCAATATCAATGGTTTGGTGTAATAGAACAGGACAAAGACTTTGGTCGGCTCTTCTAAACTAAGTTATGATTCCTGTTCCCTCAACCGATTGATATTTTTATGTCTTCTTTCTCTTTTTCACAAATCCCTGTTGGGGTTCGATTCATGATCCTCTCCGCTTTTGGATTCGCACTGATGTCAGCTTGTGTGAAATACATCAGCAATTATGGCATTCCTGTATTCGAAATTGTTGCAGCAAGGGCTTTGGTGTCTTTGATCATCAGTTATATCGACGTTAAGCGAAAAGGCATTTCGATCTGGGGAAATAACAAACCTTTGTTGTTTGTTCGAGGCGCAGTTGGTACAGCAGCCTTGATGTGTGTTTACTACGCTGTGACCACTTTGCCATTAGCCGAAGCGACCATTCTACAATACGTTCATCCTGTATTTACCGCCCTACTTGGCGTGTTATTTCTGAAAGAACGCGTCCAAAAATCGACCATGATCTGCATTGCGTTCTGCCTAGCTGGGCTATTAGTGATGGTACAACCAAGTATGAACAGTGGCGCGAGCAGCGAGTTACCGCTATTTAGCATTATGGTGGCGTTATGTGGCGCATTTGGTAGCTCAATTGCTTATGTGATTGTGAGAAAACTTAGCCAAACGGAAGATAGCTCAGTCATCATCTTCTACTTCCCATTGGTTGCGCTACCAATCTCAACAGCTCTTATCTGGAACGACTTTGTATGGCCTAGCCTATTCCTAACCATGATGCTTATGCTCGTCGGGATTTTCACACAAATAGGACAATACGGTTTAACCAAAGCAATGCAAACCCAGGCAGCTGGTAAAGCTTCAGCTTACTCATACGTGCAGATCGTCTTCTCAGCGCTATTAGGTGTGTGGATCTTCAATGAGATTCCATCGGTTTGGACTTATCTAGGTGGTGGCCTGATTGTCACTGGTGCACTCATTAACGTGTTTGGTAAACAGCTATTGGTGCCGTTCAAGGCTAAATAAGTAACCCACTCAATATCAGCTGATAAATAGAATCTAAAAAGGGCATTGCGGATTATTCCACGATGCCCTTTTCTATAAATGCTCTCTAGCGCGCTTTCATTCAGCTAACCAACTTTAACAAAGCGGCGTATTACGTAACTAACTCGTGGCATTTCGTAACTTAGGATCATCACTCAAATACTCAACAAACTCGATTTCAAAGCCTGCAGGATCCACAAAGTAGACATTTTTTCGATAAGGTTCTTCGGCACCGGGTTTGGCAATTGGAAAGCCCGCATCAACAAGGCGTTGAGTGACACTTTCGATATTATTGGTCACATAAGCGAAGTGTGCGAGACCAACAGAATGCCCAGCCAAATATCTATTTTCACCTTCACCGTGATCACTTATTGCTATGTATTGGTACTCGTCGCCAAAATGCAGCCAGTTACGTGGCTTACCTGACCACTCCCCTTTTCCCTCATCACGGACATACCAATGAGGGAACGCCGCTTTATAGAAAGCCAGCATTTCTGGGATATCTTTTACCACTAAATTCACATGTTCAAGTTGGATCATTCTTCTCTCCTTAAAGTATTCTCGTAAGCAACGTTGCATATCCTAATACCTCAAGTTAAGTTGAGGTAAAGCACTAATTTGCATTTATTTCGAGAACGTCTTTAGAGCCCAAATTGTCGTATTTGATGCGATACAAGCTTTAAGTTTAGACGACCTAATCCAATGTGACTCAACTCAACCACAAGAGTTAGCAAACCCATGGTGTATCACTGAGATAAGACGACCCAACAACTGCACCTTGCTCAATATATACACACATTAATACCCCCTTACTGACTGATACATCAAGTTACAATTAGATTTCATATTAGCCAACAACACTGATCTGGGTTAATAAACTGGTTTCACAATAACCTTATTTTTATTGGGGTCAGATAATTAATAAAAAGGAAGTTAAAGTGAAAAAATTATTAGCACTTGGTATCGCAGCGGTAATCTCGGCTCCAGCAGTAGCCGACCACAACACAATCAATGGTATGGATTTTGGTCCACTCGCAAAGTTAGTCGGCACATGGAAATCAGTCGAAACTGGCGGCGTTGATATTTCTCCAGGCCAAGAAGGCACAGAAGTGGGTGCAGGTGGTCCCGCGGTTACACCATTCTATGAAGTAATGACGTTTGAGGTTGCGGCAGATGCAACCAATGCCAGCGATCAATATCTGGTTGCTCTGTACTACAAACAAGAAGTATTCAGAAAGGCCGACGACTCTAAGTTCCACGATCAACGTGGCTACTTCATCTACGACCAAAAAAATCAGGTCGTCTACAACTCTTACTGCGTACCACGCACCACATGTGTCACCGCAGAAGGCCCTGCTGGCGATACAATGACGTTAGTTGCGTCTAAGCGTGGCATCGCTGAGTCCGAATACATGACGGACAACGCAACCACCACGGGCTTCACGATGAACATTAGCATTTCAGACGATACGCTGACGTACTCTCAAACAACAGGCTTAGAGATCTACGACAACGCATTTGCTCATACAGATTCAAGCACTCTAATTAAAGTGAAGTAGATTCAAATACAAACGCCTTTCACAGCGAAGTGAAAGGCGTTTTTCTTTTGTACTTGTAACAACAAACAAGTTTAACTAGATTGTGTATCAACCTTGGCGTAACGGTTGGCTAGCACTGCACAGTAAAAGATCTGAATCGGGTGATAAAGCATGATTGGTAGTAATATCATCCCTAGATTAGGGTTGTGAGCAAAGATCACCTTAGCCATAGGAATACCCGCCGCTAAGGTCTTCTTAGTACCACAGAATACTGCCGCGACTTCATCTTGATGATTGAATCCAACCTTTCGGGCACTCCATTGAATGCCGTGTACCATCACCATCAATACCACTAAACAAATCACCGCTGACAGCAACAACAGCATTGGTGAAAAGTCGCTCCAAATACCGTGTTCAATAGAGTCACAGAAAGCACTGTAGACGATCAGAAGTATCACGTATTTATCTAACTTATTGACCACTGACTTGTGTTTCTGAGTCCATTCAAAAAGTAACGGGCGCATCAACTGGCCGACAATCATTGGCAATAGCAGCATTTTAGATATAGAGATCACCGATTCCATCAGGTTTAGCTCTGCACCTTCCAACCCCATAAAGAGCTGGATCAGTAGAGGCGTAATGAACACGCCTAAAATACTAGAAAGTGATGCATTGAATATCGCACCCGGTAGGTTTCCTTTTCCAATCACCGTCATCGCGACCGAAGACGAAATCGTACTCGGTAATACGAAGAGGTAACAGAAACCAAAGGCCAGAGCTGCTGGCATATAAGCGACAAAGCCTTGCCCGAATATCACCCAAAGCAGTGGGTAAACTAAGAATGTCGCGCTTTGTACAAAAACATGCAGCTTCCAATTCGAAAGCCCCTCAAGAATGGCTTTGGGAGACAAACCCAAACCGTGTAAGAAAAACACCAAAGCGATGCCGAGAACAGTCACCGTATCGAGATGAAGTACCCCACCCGATTTGCCCCAATCCGGCGTAAAAACAGCAACGACCATAGCCACCACCATCCCTACAAGAAACCATTCCTTTTTCAGTTTTTCTATCATGTTGACACGCACTTTCTGTAGATTCCATTTCAGCCAATAACAAGGCTCCGATGCTATTTATCCTATCGACTCTAATTTTAATTAACCACCATAAACGCAAATTAAGCTCGTCTTTATCTTGAGGGTTAACGTTGTTATTCGAGTTTGTTACGCACGCTTCGCTCTGGATTGAACAGATGTATGGAATGATGATGAAATATTAGAAAACAGCGGTTTATCGAGAAGGTAAGACCCTTTCAGTGATCGGGGCACAGAGGTAAGCCGTAAGGATATGAAAGAAAGACGTAGGCAATCTAAACACCAAAGATCAGCCTATTCTCAAAGATGACGCAGCGGGAGTAACACATGGACAACAGAATCACCATTATTGAATTTCTCAGAGTATTTGAGTTTATTCGCTCTTCCGGTGAGCAACGGGACAACAAATATCTAGTTGGCGAAATGACGGCTTGGCATGATTACGACGGTTACACCTGTTGGCTAAGCTATAAAGACGTCACGGTGACGCTGATGTTTCACGGTTCGCTAAAAATTGAGTACGGCAACGCTTCAAATTACTCTGAATTTATTGAGCATTGTATGGGTATGCTTGCCACTGAACCTTCTCCATAAAACGCGAACAGACTAACGGCTAACGGCTAACGGCTAACGGCTAACGGAGACAATCATGAACGAAACGGCTTCATTGCTTAAGCGAAGACACCCTTTGTGGCTAGTACTCAGCCTCTCCTTTTTATGGTCTCAAGTATCTGTAGCAGGCATAGGTATGATTGATTTTATACAACCGAACGAACACAAGAATTGGACAGCGACCAACGACGATGTAATGGGTGGCATCTCTACAGGCGAGCTCATTTATCTTGATGATATGAGTCGATTTAGGGGCGAGCTATCGTTAGAAAATAATGGTGGTTTCAGTTCTGTAAAGCGCTCCATTGAATCACCAGCCCATGAAATAGATAGCGCAGAGCTAGTTTTCGTTGGTGATGGTCGCACCTACCAACTGAGGCTCACAACATCGAAAGATGGTAATCGAGTTCAATACAAACACGATTTCGATACCATTAAGGGAGTGCGGCTTAACAAGGTGTTCCACTTCAATGATTTTCAAGCTGTGTTCAGAGGTCGGCTACTGAGCGATGCGCCGGAACTTAGGGCACGAGACATCAAACAAATCGGTTTTTTGATTGCAGACAAACAGGCATCGCCTTTTGAGCTAGACCTAATACAGCTTCACTTCAGAACATCGAAACCTATCACATCACCAGAAGCTGACTAAACTGACTAAACTGACTAAACTGAAAACAAACAAAAGCCCCTGAAACCTTTTGACTAGCAATCAGATATCAGGGGCTTCTTCTATTTAAACCGTCAACAATTCAAAACAACGGCGGATTAAAACATCAGCAATTAGTATTTGATAGCTGTTTTACCAATCGAGGCACTGCTTTCAATACGTTGGTGTGCATCTTTAAGTGTTTCCACACTAAAGCCATTTAGGGTCGTGGTTAGAGTCGTTTTAATACGGCCCGAATCAATCAGATTCGCGGCTTGGAATAGGATGTCTTGCTGCTTCTGGATATCTTCGGTGTTAAACAATGAACGCGTGAACATCAGCTCCCAAACAAAGCCTGCTGATTTTCCTTGCAGCGCTGATAAGTCAATGCCACCATCAAATTCAACAATCGAACTGATCATGCCTTGCGGTGCGATCAACTCAACCATCGCATCCCAGTGCCCTTTTGTATCAGCAACATTGAAAATGTAGTCAACATGTTGAATGCCTTGCTCTCGCACTGACTCAACAAGGTTACGGTGGTTCACCACATAGTCCGCTCCCATATCTCTTACCCACTGCTCCGTTTCAGGTCTTGAAGCTGTTGCGATAACATTTAGGTTGGTCAGTTGCTTAGCCAGTTGAATCGTAATTGAACCAACGCCGCCCGCTCCACCAATGATCAGGATAGACTTTTTCTCTTCAGGACGAACACGCAAGCGGTCAAACAACGCTTCCCATGCTGTAAGCGTCGCTAGTGGCATAACGGCTGCAGCTTCATCAGAAAGGCTCTTAGGCGCTTTAGCGGTAATACGGTAGTCCACAGCTTGGTATTCTGCGTTAGCCCCCATGCGTGTTACGTCACCCGCATAGTACACACGGTCACCGACTTCGAAGCCTTCAACGTCAGCACCTTTACCAACAACTTCACCGACTGCGTCATAGCCCAGCACTTTTGGCTGCTCAAGAGTTTTGTCTTTGGCATTACGAATACGAATTTTAGCGTCAGCAGGATTGATAGAAGTCGCGCTCACTTTTACCAGCAAGTCATTATTTTTTAGTTCTGGCAGACTCGTTTCAAACTCAAATAAACTGTCTTGCTCTGTAATCGCAAGTGATTGAGTAAATCCGATAGCTTTCATTGTTAATGGTAATGACATGATACTTCTCCTTAAATTCGATAATTGAATCTTAGAGAATTCTCGCTTTAGATAAACAGCCTAATATTTGAATTATTATCAAATGATTTTTGATAATAAGATGTATATGCGCAGGAAAAATACTAAGATTAGCAATTTGAAAATGCCTAATTTATGGGTAACCGAACAACCGATTCAAGGTTCAGAACAGGGAAACGAAATGCTTCTTGAAGACTTACAGGTCATTTTGAAAGTGGCGGAGTTTCGCAGTATCACCGCTGCAGCCACCAACCTCGATATGCGTACTGCCACAGCAAGTGCAGCGGTAAAACGTGTTGAAGCGGCACTCGGTGCAGAGTTGTTTGTAAGAACCACACGCCACCTAAGGCTCTCTTCAGCAGGCGAGCGTTATTTACCGGAATGCGAACAAGCCTTAAAGATGTTGGAGCAAGCGAAGCTCAACATGCGCGAAGAGCTTGGTATTCTTGACGGTGAAATTCGCATAGCGCTTTCATCGGATCTAGGACGCAACCTAATCACACCTTGGTTAGATGAGTTCTTGCTTGAATACCCAAAGGCGACGCTTCGCACTAGCATCAGCGATAGCAATATCGACTTCTACCGAGATTCCGTCGATATGGCGCTGCGTTACGGCTCTCCGACCGATGCCAACATGTATGGTTTCAAGATATGCGATGTGCCGAGGATATTGTGTGCGGCTCCTGAATACTTGGCTGAAATGGGCACACCAAAACACCCGAGTGACTTAGCGCAGCACAATGGTTTGCTTTACCAACTCCATGACATGTTGCAAGACGAGTGGGTGTTTAACGATGGTACTCAAGATCATAAAGTGAAACTAAAAGGAAATCGCGCTTCGAACGACGCAGACCTTGTAAGACGTTGGTGTATCGCAGGTAAAGGAGTGGCAATAAAATCTTGTCTAGACATGTCTCCTCACCTGCTTTCAGGCGAAGTGGTTAAAGTTATGCCTGAATTTAAGCCGACACCTACCGAGCTGTGGTTAGTGTGTCCAAGTCGTCAATCCATCACCCCTACTGTGCGTCTACTGAGAGATTTATTCAGAGAGAAAACCGCTGAGATCCTTTCGCAACTGAGCAAACAAGGCATTACAGAAGGCACAACATCTTAAGGTTTAATGTCGCTTATATAAGAAGCAGAGAGACAAAAAAGGCGTTAGCGAACTTCAATTCGCTAACGCCTTTCATCATTAGAACATCATAGCTGCATGATGAACCTTAATAAGAGTACTTAGTTTAATACTCTTAATACAAAAGCTTAGTTTGACTCGTCTTCAACATCGCAGTCTGCGCAGCACTGAAGAGCAATCTCATGTTCGAAGGTGATGGTGTCTTTACCTTCTTCTACTAGCTCTGCGATTTCGTCTGCCACTTCTTTTTCATCATCCGCTTCGATTCCGCTTTCTAACTCTTCTTCTGAGTAACCAAAGAAGTTAAGCAGCAAGTACTCGCGAGCTTCTTCTTTCGTACAAACCACGTCTGCTGAAAGGTCAGGAGTAACCTCGCCTTGTGCAAGTGTTGCTGTCACTTGTGCGATAGCATCGTCTTTCATCGCAGGCGTTAACCAACCAAGATCAGTACTTACTGTCGTTTTTTTACAGTCGAAGCAAGGCAGTTGGTGAAAGTAGTATTGAAAGGTAGTCATAGGTAAATTCTTCTTTAAATGTTGTATAGCGAGATTATGCGCGTTTTGTAGCAAAATACTATCTCAATCACAACCTGAAACCGCTTCGTTCTAAGTATTTTTTCAAGCTCCGCGCAAGCTGATGTGATCATCCTATAAAAGCGCTGTTTTGCGCATGCTTACTCAGCTTTACGCTTGTTTACATTTGTACGGGTAATATATGCCTCATCAAATAATAAGCGTGGTACCTCACAATTGCTTTGGCTCTTGCTTAGTTTCGTCGTTCCAGCTATCAGCTATGAGTTCACGGCTTACTTAGCTACTTAGCTACTTAGCTCGGATTTGTTTGAAATAGCTTTGTTTTCAATTAACTTACTTGCACTTGGCTTATTTTGAACCACGCTTATTTAAATCACCCATTTAGGATACCCAATCAATGATCATCAAAAAATATCAAGCCCTTGCCCTTTCATCGGTTGCTTTGCTCGCTACAGGCTGCTCACCATCATCAGATACGCCTTCGGTCAGCAACATCAGTGATTACCAAGGCTCAGCGAGTATTACTCAGGGTGTGGCGACCACCGTTGAATCGAATCTCTTTGAGTGTGCAAACGGACGTAGCCGAGTGGCGGGCGTTGGGGAAATTACGGACTCAGAAGGAAAGGTTTGGACGGTTCCAGCCAAGAACAACTTTGCGACAGGGCCAAAAGCCTTTGATCTTTATGAAGAGTGCTCAAACACCACGCCAAGTAGCCTAGCCGAAGTCGATCAAAGCTCTGTACCTGTAGCGATAGTGGATCAAGACGGTGAGGAAATAACAGGTTATATTTTTGCCGATAACTATTTCGAACTTTATATCAACGGCAAGTTAATCGCGGTAGATACCGTTCCTTTCACACCGTTTAACTCAAACATCGTCAAATTTAAGGTGAAGAAGCCTTACACGATTGCCGTGAAAGTGATTGATTGGGAAGAAAACCTAGGTCTTGGCAGCGAAGATAACCGCGGAAAGGCATACCACGCTGGTGATGGTGGCTTTATCGCGAGCTTTAGTGACGGAACCGTGACAGGACCAGACTGGCAAGCACAAACCTTTTATACCTCACCGATTTATGACCTGACTTGTTTGAGTGAAGTGGACGGGAAGCGTCTTTCTGAAAGCTGCACCACGGAAGGAACAGACCACGGTCAAGATGCCTACGCCGCTCATTGGGAAACACCAACCAACTGGATGAACCAAGAGTTCGATTCAACATCTTGGCCTCAAGCATCGGTATATTCAGAAGACGATATTGGCGTGAACAATAAAAAAGCGTACATGAACTTTATCGAAAAATTCAGTGGTGCTGGCGCAAGCTTTATCTGGTCGACAAATGTCGTTCTCGATAATGAAGTGCTACTGAGATACGAAGTTAAGTAGCTTTATTCCTTTGTAAGCAAGCCCAGCCACGAGTATGACTGGGCTTGCTACTCAAACAACTTGCTGGTGTTTCTAATTCACAGCGAACCTGATCCTAATCTTGGGTCGTTTGATTACGACGAAGTTTGCGAAGTCTTGTTTGCTCCACGTGACTTAGCTTTGTAATTGTGCAACCAGCAACAAAACAACCCGATGCACAACCCCCAAAATGCACTGCCGATCCCCAGTAGATTGGTGCCAGAAGCAGTGAATAAGAAAGTAAGCAGTGCAGGCTCTCGATAGTGGTTGTCTGCCATCGAAACAGCTAAACAATTCATCAAGGTCGGCATCACCGCTAAGCCAGCAACCGCAATGACAATCTCGGAGGGCACAGCGCTAAACAGCGACACAAATGACATACCCATCACGCCAGCTAACAAGTAAAACCCGCCCATACAGATCCCCGCCATGTAACGTGTCTTTGGATTACTATCCGCATTCGGGCCCATACAAATAGCGCCCGTAATCGCTGCAAGGTTATACGCAAAACCGCCAAATGGTGCGAAGATCAAACCTGTCACCCCAGTGGTAGTAATGATCTTCGATGAATCGACTTGGTATCCGTTCGCTTTTAGAACCGCAAATCCCGGTAAGTTCTGTGAAGCCATCGTCACTATAAACAATGGGATACCGACACTGAACAACGAAAAGAACTCAAAATCGGGCGTAATGAACACCGGGGTCGTTAATCCCATAGTTACCTGACTAACATCGAGTTTGCCAAAACCCACACACATGACCAGTGCGATGATGAAAATGCTTGGGATCAGTAAATTTCCTAACCGCGCTTTCGCCAGAATAAATACAGCAAGCATGACCGCTACGACTTGTGCCTCTTCCATTAGCGACGTGAACAAACCCAAACCGAATTGCAATAGAATCCCCGCGAGCATCGCAGAGGCAATCGATGTTGGGATCTGTTTTAGGACTTTCTCAAATATCCCCGCTAATCCAACTAACGTGATCAACATCGAACTGAACAAAAACACGGCCACAGCCTGATTCATTGTCAGCCCTTCAAGCGATGTGATTAACAACGCCGCTCCAGGCGTCGACCACGCTGTAACCACAGGCTTCTTGTAATGAAACGAGAGCAGTATTGTGGTTACGCCCATGCCAATTCCCAACGCCCAAAACCATGACGCCACTTGTTCTTCGGTTGCTCCAGCACTCATTGCCGCTTGGAAAATAATCGCCGCAGCGCTCGCATAACCAATGAAAACAGCGATAAAGCCGGTACTGACGTGAGAAAATTTTAGCTTAGTCATGTTAATCTCTTCTTGCGTGCGTTATAACGTCCATAGACCAAACCTAGCACTGTGCGCTATAACGCACAACTTATTTGTAAAAACTTTTAGAGAAAATATGCAAACAGAAATTAAAGTTGGTGTTAATTTGAAACGCCTTCGCCAACAAAAAGGCTGGAGCTTAGACAAAACAGCGAAAGCAACAGGCGTGAGTAAAGCAATGTTAGGACAAATTGAACGTGGAGAATCCAGCCCGACAGTCGCTAAGCTCTGGCAGATAGCTTCTGGATTCGAGGTGTCACTTTCGAGCTTTATCGCGGCTAGCCCAAACAGTGAACTGACGAGTTTATTCAGAGATGCAAACGAACTAAGGCATGAAGAATACAACATTGGCTTTTTCGTCAGTTTGTTGTTTCCTTTTGAGGAAGCACTAGGATTTGAAATATTCGAACTCACCCTAGCACCCGATTACCAGCATGAATCCGCCCCACATAACGCAGGCGTCACTGAGCACATCTTATGCATTTCAGGAGAGATGGCCGTGATGTTTGATGATGAGTGGCATACATTACGCGCAGGACAAGCCGTTCGCTTTAATGCTAACCAGACCCATGCCTACAAAAATATCGGTGAAGGAAACGCCGTATTTCATAATGTGATTCACTACCCTAATAACAAGCAATAGTGCCGGATTTGGTGCTAACGGATGTTTAGCTCTAACCGGATGTTCAGCGCTAACGAAAGAGCTGGCAGACCACTGGCTGTTACTAACTTAAAGCGACTATACGTTGACGACCATGCTGCCATCTTCGGCTTGATAACGAGCCCATAGTTGAGAGAGGTTTTCTTTATTAAGCTGTATCTCTTTTTCTTTCAGAAACGTTTCGTTGTGCAGCTTCGAATACGAGCGCTCAGCAAGGTCACAGCTAAATGTAACGATGGTTTTCCCTTTCCCCATTCTAGCCGCAGCGTATAGCGCACCTGCTACGTTCAACGACGAACTGCTTCCTAGAAGAATACCGTCATGTTCCGCAACAAGGCGGGATATCGTCACCAAATCCTGATCGGGAAGCGTGATGGCACGATTGATTTTTGCCTGCCTGAAATTTTCAACCGTTCGCATGATCCCTATGCCTTCCGTGAACGAACTTCCCGTTGATTGATAGTGTCCATTACGTAGAAACGAATAAATGCCGGACCCATTTGGGTCAACTAACCAAGTTTCGAGATTGGGTTGCTGCTCAGATAGATAGTGTGAGTTTCCGGCAATGGTTCCACCCGTCCCCACCACTGAAACTAGAGCATCAATATTCCCCTGTGTTTGCTGCCAGATCTCAGGTCCAGTATTTAAATAGTGCGCTCGATAATTACTGAGATTTTCAAACTGATCTGCCCACCAATAACTCTCATTTTCGACACCAATCCGCTTAGCCGTGTGGTAAAAATGTTCAGGGTTTGCAAAAGGACAAGGGTCGACCAATAACAGTTCAGCATTATAAAGCGAGATCATGCGCTCTTTCTCTTGTGCCTGCCCTTTTGGCATCACCACCAACATTTTGTAACCAAGGGATTTAGCGACCAGAGCAAGTCCTATTCCCGTATTACCAGCAGTACCTTCAACGATTGTCATTCCCGGCTTAAGCTTACCGGCTTCTATTGCATCCATAACCAACTGAAGTGCCGCTCTATCTTTAATCGAACCACCCGGGTTCTGGTGTTCGCACTTAATAAGAATCTCACAACCTGATATCTCTGAAAGACTGTTGATTCTAACAAGATCGGTATCGCCAATCAGTTCACTGAGATTGTTTGCAATATGGGCAGATGACATCGCGACTCCATTTATTTGTTGAGGATAAGTTTGTTCATCGATTGGGTTGTCGATGATCATAAGCGTAGCTCTGGGGTCTGCTTAGTCAAGAAGTGCCGGAATTGAAAAGACTCTCATTTTCCAAATAGCAATTATAATTTGGGGTGACCGATTAGATTGAGGGCAAAAAAATGTTTCTAAAAGAGAAAAAACCGGTGACCTCGTTGATGTAACTGAAATGACCAAATTAACCAACTTATTTCAAGACAGTATCGAAGGTCGGTTTCAAGCAGGCGAAGAACAGCAAGACCCTGAGATGTTTAAAAAGTCCGAACTGATGTTTATGTCAGGGGAAGAGTTACCTCGATGCTGGACAGATCCAAACTACCGCTCAGGGACTAAATAACCTTAGCGCTTCCAGATCACCCGATGAGTCGCAATTTAAGCTCTGTTCTAAAACTGTTTCACGATCGCCTTGTAGGCTATCCCCCTGTTAAAACATTCAGACGCATCTTTACTAGACACAAAAAGCGAGCCACTTGGGCTCGCTTTTGATTGTCTTTTTCTTGCTTAGACTTCAGTTCAGATTACAGAAGTTCTACCGACTGTTGAGCAATCACGAATTCTTCGTTGGTTGGCAAGCTATTATAATCGCACCTATTAACACGGGTTTGGACATAAATGAGTTTCGAAGAACCAAGTATTAGCAAATCACGAATTAGCATAAGTATGGAAAGTCACTAAGCTCACTGTCCAGTATTGATGGTGCACATCACTGCCTTGTTTTTACACAAATCTGACATTGATGAATGCCATAAGCTATCGATATAAACATCAATATATTGTATTATTATATCCGTATTTATACTT
>NZ_JBFSSD010000041.1:0-48841 GCF_041466145.1 Vibrio sp. 10N.239.312.D08
CTTTGAAAAACAATATGTCGCTTAATGCGGTGTCCAGTCTAACTGGAGCAGATCAGCCGTACATATAATTATTAGATTTCAAATGCGATAAGAAAACTCTGAACGGCGCAAGAAGCGTGAGAGTCAGTTGGAACAAGGATTTTAAGGACAAAAGATGAGAATACTACCTTTAGAATTAACTACACGTATTATTAACTGCGTATTATGTACGTTATGTTAAATGGATTTTTATGTTTATAAGGCAGGTATCTTTGTGTGATGCCCTGCCTTTGTATTGTGCCGATATTCTCTAATTTATACTGTGTATTTAACCATACTGGCTATTTACCATAAAATACCTAATAACCAGTGATAATAATCTTCGATTTTAACCCTGGTATTAGTTAGAGATTAACCGCCAGCAAATTTAACTTTGTAGCCTTTCTTTTCAAGGTGCGCTTTGATCTTGTCGCGCGCGTCACCTTGAATTTCGATGTTGCCATCTTTTACTGAGCCACCGCAGCCGCAAACTTTCTTGAGTTCTGCTGCCATTAGTTTTAATGGTGCGTCATCTAGGTCTAAGCCAGTTACGACAGAAACGCCTTTGCCTTTACGGCCTTTGGTTTCTTTTTGGATTCGAACGATACCATCGCCTTTAGGACGTTGGACTTTCTCTTCTTCAGGCTTAATGCGACCTGTTTCTGTTGAATATACTAGGCTCATAATTTACTTCTTTTGTTGCTCTGCTTTTTGTTTTGCGAGTAAGTAAGCTTCTATATGGCGTTGGATTGCAACCTTGCCGCCTTTGATTAAGCGACCGTTAAACATGCAATACCACGCATTAGGCTCACCGGTGTCATTCTTGATTTGGTAGCCGTTGAAGTTTTCAGTCGAGCCACCAGTTCCTCTCGACTTATTTAATGACATGAATTCTTTTGGATCAATAATAGATGCGGTATCAATCCACCAATCAATACTCTTTTTCACGGCAGCTAGGTTGCCCTGAATAACGTTGTTTTTTAACTTAGCACGCCAAACTGTGTTGTTAGCATCTATCGATTGAAGATGGACGCTTCGGTAAATTGAATTAGCCATATCTATTAATCATCTTTCTGTTTTCACCGCATTAATCATAAGTATACTAATAATGATATCAAGCATAATATGGTAAAAACACCTGTCGAGGTATGGTAATTTGAGAAAAAAAGTCCCTATTTTAACTGACTCTGTGATAATTAATTCATTTGTTGAAAAATTAAACAGCAACGCGACAATAGAAATTATAGATGAGTTGACAGGATTTCAATACTCTCGCAATTCACTGTTGGGCATTTACAGTGATTGGAATCGCTATCATGCGTTCTGTACCAAACATCGTATTAACACACTTCCCGCATCTATAACCGCTGTTCGTCGTTTTCTTGAAACGGAGTCTAACGATAGAAAATACGCATCGCTAAAACGTTACACTGCAACGCTTAGCATGTTACATACTGTGTTGAGCTTTGCTAACCCGATCAAGCACAGGCAAGTTCGCTTTACCCTACTCCACTTACAATCTCAAATGGCCGGTGACGCTAAACAAACCAATGCTATGACATCTGTGCATCTCACTGATTTGAATACGTTACTCTCCCATGAGAAAGCAAACCTGAAAGAGATCAGAGACATTGCTATTTATAACGTGATGTTCGAGTGTGCTTTAAAGCGCTCAGAGCTTAAGTTGTTATCGATGAGTGATGTTGAGTACGTTGAAGATCATTACCAAGTAACAGTCAAAGATTCGGCTTATCAGTTGTCACAAATAGCCAGTGTTGCACTTCAACGTTGGCTTTCGTTTACTGGTATACAAGATGACTTGCCAGTATTTCGTGCGATAGACAAGCATGAGAATATTGGTTTGCAGCCTTTAGATGATTCGTCCATCTATAGGATATTGAGAAGAGCTAGCGACTTACTTCAACTGCCAGAAAATCACCATTTCTCTGGAAATTCGATTCGTGTTGGTGCTGCACAAGAGTTGTCGAAACAAGGTCTTAAGGTTAGAGAGATTCAGGACTTTGGTCGCTGGCTTAGCCCTGCCATGCCAGCCCAATATGTGGGTTTCACGGGAACGGCTGAGAGTGAGAAGATGAAGTTTAAGGCGCTAATACCTTGGCAATAAACGGTTCGTAATTACTTGGATATAAGTTGTGGCTAAATGATAGATTCGTAAAAAACGGCTAGCTTTAAAAACAAAAAGTGCCTTGGCGAAAGCTTAAGGCACTTTTGGGTTCAGCTCTAAGTGAACGAAAACGAGTTAGAAACCTAAGAAAGGCTTGTTCTCACGCAGTTTTCTAAGAACTGGCTGAATTTGTGGCCGTCATGCTCAACCATTTTAGGGAACATGGAGATTGGCGTCATACCTGGGAAGGTGTTGACTTCGTTCAGGTAGATCTCGTTGTCTTGCGTTAAAAAGAAGTCGATACGAGACAAGTGACGAAGCTTCATCTGGGTGAAGACTTTTCGTGCGCTGTCTGCAATCAATTCACGCTGTTCGTCAGTTAAATTACTTGCTTCAACTTCAGTGATCGAGTGGCTGTCTGCACTGTACTTCTCTTCGTAAGAGTAAAATGCGCCATTCGGTGCAATCACCTCACCCGGCTTGCTGATGTGTAGCTCGCCATCGATTTCATAAGCAGCAATTTCTAGCTCTCTAGGCACCACTGATTTCTCAACCAATACTTGGTCCGAGAAAGTGAACGCCTTGTTGATAGCCTCGCTTAAATCTTCTACTTGGTTAACTTGGTAACAACCTACAGAAGAACCTTGACGAGCCGCTTTCACAAACACTTTACCCCACTTTTCAAATACTTGAGTTGCTTGTGAGTGAGCTTGATCATTGTTGTCTGATAAGAACAGGTACGGCGTGTTTGGAATACCAAGTGCGTCGTACCAAAGCTTTGACGTGATTTTGTTAAAGCTGTTGTTGCTTGCTTCTGGACCACAACCTAGGTATGGAATTTTAGCCATTTCAAACAGTGATTGAATGTCACCTGTTTCACCTGGGAAACCGTGTATGCAAGGCACAATGAAATCGACTTTAGATGCTAAATTGTCACCGCGTAAGGTTTGGTCGTTAATATCAAGATAAACCAATTCACCTGAATCAAGACACCAGCCTTCGTTCTTAATTTCAACTCTTACAACGTTAAAATCTGCAACGCTATTCAGTTGTTCAAAAAGGTAATTGGCTGAAACTAAAGATACTTCATGCTCTGAAGATCCACCGCCGCAAAGTAGAAGGATGTTTGTGGTGTTCATGGGTAAATTCGGTCCTTGAAACTAGGAGTACTGACTTCAATGATAAACAAAAGTCGAGATAGGTACAGTGTTTTGATTGTTAAAATTGCGTTCGAAAGATCGAGCGATTAACTATTAAACAAAACAGCGAGTCTTAAAACAAAAGAAGGAGCATTTGCCCCTTCTTTATGAATCAAAACTTAGTTCAACTTGTTAAGCGTTGGGTATTCAGAGTTCTTGATGTCATCAATGCTTTTAACGAACGGCTTCAAGTTTTGGAAAGTGTTCGGCAGTGTTGAGATTGCCTTTTTAGCTTCTAAGCGTGTTGCGTAGTCACCATAAAGTACCGTGAACCACTTAGTGCCGTTAACCATTTTGTAGTTTTCCCAAACTGGCTGAGAAGTCGTAGGTAGCATTTTCACGAAAGAATCGACTTTACTTTGGCTGCCAACAGCAACAACTTGAACTGTGTAACCAAAACGCTGGTTCATGTCTTGTTGTTTCTTCGTTGGTCCTGTCACTACTGCAACTGGCTTAGCTTTAGTCGTTTGAGTGACTTTCTGTTCAACAGGTTCAGTTCTGATCACGTTGACAACGTTTTCTTCAACAACGCCTGTTTGCTCAGATTGAGATACAACTGGAGCTTCAACTTTGGCCGTCTTGTACTCTTCTTGATAACTATCTGAAGTGACATTGGTAACGTAGTCGTCAGATACACACGCAGCCAAGAGCAGTGGCAAAGTCACAATTGCAAATTTTTTCATGGAAAGCTCTATATCCTTAATAATAATTACTATAAATCATGCCGATACGTCGGTTTAGAATCAAGTTAACTTTGGGATTATACACCATTAGTGGGTGACCTATTTCACAAACTTTATGCAGTGTTTGCTTATTCATCTGAATTCGGTGAATTTGCCATCAACCTGTGAGTGCAAAGTAAGTTACGATGAACTTACGTGCATTGCTAGGATATGTCTATGAATCATCTTGATCCCCTACTTAAACCCCGTTCAATCGCTGTTGTTGGTGCTTCTCAACGAGAAACACGCGCAGGATATATTGTTATGAACAATTTGTTGCATGGGGATTTTAAAGGTGCGGTGATGCCGGTTACGCCGAAATATGATTCAGTGGCCGGTGTGCTTTCTTACAAGAACATTTTGTCGTTACCGATTGTTCCTGACCTCGCAATCTTGTGTACCAATGCGACCCGTAATGTCGCTATTTTTGAAGAACTGGCTGAGAAAGGTATAGCCTCTGTCATTGTGCTTTCTTCAGACATGCAGCAAGAAAGCGATAATGGTGAGACGTATGATGAACGATGCCTAGCGATTGCCAAAAAACACAACATTCGAGTGTTAGGTTCCAATAGTTTGGGAGTAATTGTCCCTTGGTTAAATTTAAACGCCTCATTCTCTCCTGTGACAGCATTACCCGGTAAGATCGCCTTTGTTTCTCAGTCTGCAGCTGTGTGTACCACTATTCTCGATTGGGCTAATGACAAAGAGATCGGTTTTTCGGCGTTTATCTCTATAGGCAATGGTAGCGATATCGAATTCTCGGAGTTATTGGATTATCTCAGTACCGACTCTCACACCGAAGCGATATTGCTTTATGTAGACAGCATTACTGATGCGAGGCGCTTTATTTCTGCAGCGCGTGCGGCTTCGCGTAACCGACGAATTTTGGTGTTGAAAGGCGGTCGAACGGCGAAAGGCAGAGCCGCAGCAATGGCTCACACTGGCGGTGCCGACACATTAGATATTATTTATGATTCCGCAATCCGACGCAGCGGCATGCTACGAGTTAAGAACTTACATGAACTGTTTGCTGCGGTAGAAACACTGACTCATTCAGTACCATTGCGAGGCGAGCGCTTGGCTATTGTTACTAATGGTGGCGGCCCTGCGATTATGGCTGTGGACACCCTATTTGACCGCGGTGGTAAGCTCGCAGAGTTTTCAGAAGAGACACTTGATAAGTTGAACAAGGTTTTGCCATCGAGTTGGTCTCATAGCAATCCTATCGATATTGTCGGCGACGCTGGTGATCAACGTTATATCGACACTATAAACATCTTACTCGATGGCGATGAAGCAGACGCGATTCTTATCATGCACAGCCCTTCAGCGGTCGCACATTCCGCTAGAACGGCAGAACGAATTATTGAAGCGATTAAGAAGCACCCTCGCCACAAGCGCTTTAACATCCTGACGAATTGGTCTGGTGAGCTAACAGCAAGGCCCGCACGAAAGCTGTTTACCGAAGCGGGTTTCCCAACTTATCGGACCCCTGAAAGCTCTGTGGTCGCATTCATGCACTTAGTCGAGTACAGACGTAACCAACGTCAGTTAATGGAAACGCCGACCACTGCAGAAAAAGTACACATTGAAGATCTAGCAGATGCGAAAGGTTGGATAGAAAGAAAACTACTGGATAAAGATACAGTTAGCCTTGATACTCACCAAAACAGTCAGTTTTTCAAGAGCTTCAACCTCGATGTGTTACCAACTTGGATCGCTTCTGACCCAAGTGAAGCGGTACACATCGCTGAAACGATCGGTTATCCCGTCGCAGTAAAATTACGTTCGCCGGATATTGCACATAAGTCAGACGTACAAGGCGTGATGCTCAATTTGCGAAACAGCAGTGAAGTTGCCAATGCGGCTCAGGCAATTCTCGATCGTTCTCAATTATCCTTCCCTACAGCAAACATCCACGGCTTGTTAATTCAAGGTATGGCTAAGCTCGCGGGCGGCCAAGAGTTGCGTATTAAGGTTACAACAGACGAAACCTTCGGCCCAATCATATTACTTGGACAAGGTGGTTCGGAGTGGGATGAGTCGATTGATGCCGCAGCTGCTTTTCCACCGCTCAACATGACACTGGCGCGTTACTTGATTATTCGAGCGATAAAAAGCGGCAAGATTCGTCTACAAAAACTCCCTAACCCCATCGATATAGAAGGTTTGTCTGAGTTATTGGTACGTATATCGCAAATGGTAGTGGATTGCCCTGAAATACATGATTTGGATATCCATCCAGTACTGGCCAATGGTGACAAGTTCACGATATTAGATGCCGATATCATCTTGAAAGCGTACGAAGGCGATCCACAGGAACGTCTTGCGATTCGCCCTTATCCGGTCGAGCTTGAAGAACGTATCCAGCTAAAAGATGGAACCGAAGTGTTGTTACGCCCTATTCTTCCCGAAGATGAACCGCTTCATGCTGACTTCATTAACCGTGTGTCTAAGGAAGATCTCTATAAGCGTTTCTTTAGTGATGTCGGTGAATTCAATCATGAGGCGTTGGCGAATTTCACTCAGATTGATTTCGATAGAGAAATCGCCTTTGTGGTCGTTCGCGAGGAACAAGGCGTTCCAGCGATCATCGGCGTGTCCCGTGCGCTGATTAACCCTGAGAACACAGACGCCGAATTCGCAATATTGATTCGTTCTGACCTTAAAGGTGTTGGTCTAGGTCGCATTCTTATGACTAAGGTTATCGATTACTGCCGTGCGAAGCAGACTAAACAGATGTCGGGCATGACGATGCCAACGAATAGAGGGATGCTGACACTAGCCCAAAAGCTCGGCTTCGAGCTAGATATCAGTTTTGAAGATGGTACTGCAGATATGGTGTTACCGTTACTTTAACGCCCATGTCTTTTTAAGATGTTGGATACACCAAGACTTGGCGTCGCCCATTTTGTTGCGTCGCCAAGCCATAACAATATCGATCGGTTGTGGTTCTGTACCGGAGATCTGCTGTAGTACGCCAGATTCAATCAAAGGTTTAGCGACACTATTCGGTAAGGTGCCAATCCCTAGTCCTGATGTCAAAGCCTCTACTTTCGCAGGAAAGCTTGTCACGGTTAAACGTGGCTGTTTCTCTAGAATATTGATGCTTAGTGCTGGCTGATCGCGTGCGGTGTCTGCAATGGCAATAACCCTGTAACTTTCTCTCGCCTTCTGATCGAATTCACCAGAACGATTGTGAACATAGTGGCTTGATGCCGCGACCCACACCATCTCCATTTTACCAATTACGTCACTTTTCATATCGTTTGGAATTGTATCGAGCTTAGGGCATATCAATAAGTCAGCACGACCATCTGTGAGAGATTCCCAACAACCCGCTAAGATTTCCTCTTGCAAACGAACGCGTGTTTTACTGATTTTTCCTAGTTCATCTACCAGTGGGAAAAAGTTAGCAATCGGGATAATGCCATCAAAGGCGATAGTTAGATCTAGCTCCCAACCATTAGCAAGAATACTCGCATCGTTAACGAGTTGTTCAGTCGCACCAAGAATTATCCTGCCTTGTTCTAGTATTAACTGCCCCGCTTCCGTGAAATTTGCACGATGCCCAGACCGATCAAAAATCATGATGTCTAGATCTTGCTCCAACTTCTGAATTTGGTAACTCAATGATGATGGCGCTCGGTCCATTTCATTCGCTGCTGCGGCGAAACTTCCACGACGATCGATAGCATCTAGTATGTGTAATGCTTCAAGTGTTATTGGGCTATGCATAGCTTTCCTACTATAAATTGAGATTTACATCACAAAAACAGAAGCATTCACAGAATGAATGGAACTGAATAAGTCTTTTTAATACAAGTGATTAAGAGCATTAATTATGAATTAGTTGATAAAGTTGAAAATTAATTAAATGCAAATAATAGTAATTATCATTTAGATCCAATATCATCTTCGCAAATCAAGATAATACTATGGAACTAAGGTAACTATCAGATGTATAAGCAATCCCTACTCTCTGCTTCAATCGTTTTAGCGCTTTCATCAACGTCAGCCTTTGCTGAAGATTATGCCCTATTTGATGAGGTTGTTGTATCCTCGACGCGCACGAATCAAACACTTATCAATACAGCGGCTTCTGTTGCAGTCATCTCCGATGAGCAAATCGAAGAGAACATGGCAAAAAATGTTAACGAAATCTTCGAATACACTCCAGGTGTAACGATGAACTCGAGCTCTCGACAAGGTGCACAAACCATCAACATTCGTGGCATGGAAGGTAAGCGCGTAAAGATTTTAGTGGATGGCTCATCGCAACCAGGTTCATTTGATGGTGGCCCTTACGCATTTATTAACTCTAGCGGTATTTCAATCGATCCCGATATGCTGAAAAGTGTCGAAATTATCAAAGGTGCGGCTTCAAGTTTACACGGAAGCGACGCTATTGGTGGTGTTGTCGCCTTTGAAACTAAAGACCCTTCTGATTTCTTAAAAGATGGAGAAGACTTTGGCGGTCAAGCGAAACTGTCTTACTCTTCAGAAGATAACTCTTTCAGTGAGCACGTTGCATTAGCTAATCGATTCGATGACCTAGAAACATTGGTAGCCTACACTCGTCGAGATGGTGAAGAGTTGCAAAACTTCCGTAACCCTAACGACTTAGAGAACTACGCTGTAGAAGGTCAAGATACTTCAGCAGATAATCTTTTGGTTAAGTTGCAATATCAGTTAAACGAAAGTCATCGTATCGAGTTTTTAGCTGAGCTAATCAAAGATACTTCAGACTCTGACATCTACCACTCAAGCTACGATAGCTATACAGGTGCTGATGACACAACGCAAAATCGATTCGCTATTAAGCACATTTGGTTCGCTGATGGCACAATTGCCGATACTGTAACGAGTAAAGTATCGTACATTTCTAAAGAAGAGAATGGTGTAACTAAGCGCTTTAAACCTGCAGGCCCAGGTATGCCACCTTGGGTACCAGCTAACAACGACAACTTACAAACAAAAGACTACGAGTACACTGAAGATAAGCTTGAAATCGAGACTCAGCTAGATAAAGAAATTAACAACCATTACCTAGTGTATGGTGCAACTTATACACATAGTGACATCAGCAACACCAATATGGAGTATAACTCTGATCCTGCTACTGATAACCAACTTTATGTATATACTCCAGATGCTAAGGAGCAAAAATTTGGCTTGTTTATTCAAGACGAAATTAGCTTAGTGAATGACAAACTTATTGTTACCCCTGGTGTACGCTTTGACTATTTCTCAACTGATCCTGGTAACAACACCACTGAGACGTTGAGTGATTTCTCAGATTCTGCGGTAACTGGTCGTTTAGGTTCAACATACAAACTTACAGATACAGGCACTATTTTTGGCCAAATTAGCCAAGGCTTTAGAGCCCCTTCTTTTGATGAACTTTACTATACATATGATAACCCTGGACATGGGTACGTAAATGATCCAAATCCAGATCTTAAATCAGAAACCAGTATTTCATACGAGCTAGGCTATCGTCACAACACTCAAGCTTCATCATCTGAAATCGCGGCCTACTACAGTGACTACGATGACTTTATCGAGACAGTGGTTACGAAAAAGGTTGGTGGAACAACGCACTATTCTAACGTTAACTTGGATTCGGCAACGATAAAGGGGATTGAATTCTCGAACACGTTACTATGGGATGTCTTGGTTGGTGCGCCTAAGGGTATTTCAACTCACTTCGTAGCTTCATACACAGAGGGTGAGGACGGAAACGGAAATGCACTAAATAGTGTTAACCCTTGGAATGCGGTGTTAGGTCTTAACTATGATGCGCCAAACCAAAATTGGGGTACTAGCGTTAAGTTAAACTACACAGCTGACAAATCTGGTTCAGACATCAACTTCGATGACGAAAGTGGCGGTAACGCAGGCCAGGCAGAGCTTCCAAGCGCAACAGTTGTTGATTTAACAGCTTACTACAAACCAATGAAGGATCTGACGATTCGTGGTGGTGTGTTCAACTTAACTAACGAAGAGTACTACCGTTGGAATGATATTCGCGGTGATGATGAACTTTACAAAGAGAACACTCAAGCGGAAAGAAACTACGGTATTTCAGCTAAATACGAATTCTAACTCGTTAGAAAACTTAACGACAGAATCTGATACAGCAGAAACTAAAAAGCCAGCTTAATTGCTGGCTTTTAATTTATTTCACTAAAAAATTGTATAAAAAAGGTAATAAGTGAAATTACTTCTCTGCCATCTCTTTTTTAACCATTACTGCAGCAGCAACGATGAAAGTGATGATTAGGCCTAGTTCCATGATTAACTCCAAAGAAAATTAACATTAAACATATAATTCGCGAGCATAATAACACAGCGGATACAGAATGATACTTTTTAACCACTAATTTACTTTTTATTCGATTAAGATCAAAAAAGATGCCCGAAAGCATCTTTTAATTTTTGAATCATTCACGAAACCACTAGGTTAACCAGGGAATCCATTCGGGTTTGTTGACTGCCAGCGCCATGTATCTTCGGTCATTTCAGCCAATGTGCGGCTTGCATTCCAGCCCAGTTCTTTCTGAGCTTTAGCTGGATCTGCCCAACACTCTGCGATGTCACCAGGACGGCGTTCAACTAGCTTGTAAGGGATCTCTTTACCGCTTGCTTGTTCGAATGCTTTAACCATGTCTAACACACTTGAACCGTTACCCGTACCAAGGTTGTAGATATGAAGACCGTCTTTGCACCCTACTTTCTCAAGCGCTGCGATGTGGCCATCAGACAGATCCATTACGTGGATGTAATCGCGAACGCCAGTCCCGTCTTTTGTTGGATAATCGCTACCAAATACAGATAGGAATTCACGGCGGCCCACTGCTACTTGAGAGACAAATGGCATTAGGTTATTTGGGATACCTTGCGGGTCTTCACCTAGCTCACCACTTGGATGTGAACCTACAGGGTTAAAGTAACGCAGCAGTGTAATGCTCCAATCAGGATTGGCTTTTTGGAAATCGGTTAAACACTCTTCAACCATTAGTTTACTACGACCATATGGGTTGGTAGCGCTTGTTGGGAAGTCTTCAGTAATTGGCACACTTGCAGGATCACCGTATACCGTTGCTGAAGAGCTAAATACCAAGGTTTTTACACCCGCATCACGCATTGCATCAACAAGAACTAAAGTGCCGTTTACGTTGTTGTCGTAGTATTCAAGAGGCTTTTCCACAGACTCTCCGACGGCTTTCAGACCAGCAAAATGGATAACCGCTTCGATGTTGTGTTGCTTCATAGTTTCAGTCAAAAGCGCTTTATCACGAACGTCACCTTCAATGAAGTTGGGACGAACGCCCGAGACTTTTTCGATGCGCTCTAGAACGCTTGGTTTGCTGTTGTACAAGCTATCAAAAAGTACAGGTGTCATACCTGCGTTGATCATCTGGATACTTGTATGGCTACCAATGTAACCCATGCCACCTGTAACTAAAACATTCATGCTTAGCAGACCTTTTAATTAAAAATATTCAACCTATCACTTATGATACAACAACTTAGGGTGAGCTCACAAACACCGGTGCCTATTTACCCTCACGAGCGAACACAAACTGACCTTTTCCTTTGCGTTTCGCTTGGTACATAGCCTCATCAGCAACCTTTAGAATCACGTCAATATCACGCTCTGAGCCATCAACTAAATTGATACCTAAGCTCGCCCCAACATGAAGTGAACGCTGTTTATAATTCACTTCTTGCCCGATCAGATCCAACAATCGCTCGGCTAACTTCGCTAATAAGACTTTGTTTGTCTGTTTAATAATAAGAACAAATTCATCACCCGACAAACGTGCAACCAAATCCCCCGCTCTTACCTGAGATAATAACCGGTTTGACACTTCTTTAAGGATTTCGTCACCCGCATCGTGACCATAGTTGTCATTCACTTCTTTGAAGCCATCCAAATCCAAGTAAATAACCGCAAAATGCTGATTTGAATAGTGGCTCGACGTGACAACATCATCCATAACCTTATACAGCTGCGCTCTATTCGCTAACCCGGTTAATGCATCGTGATGAGCCAAGTGTTCGAGTCTTTCCATCTCTTTAACGTTGGATAAATCAGACAGCGTTAATACCATATCAAACTCGTCTTTCTCGTTGTCTGAGGCAATTCGATTCACTTTGACAAACATTGGAACTAACGTGCCGGACGCGCTTTTCTCCCACACTTCGCCTTGCCATTGACCATAGTTGTCTAACGAACTGCGAATTGTCGGCATCAATGATGAAAATTGCTGCCACGAAAATACTTCAAATGGTGTTTTGCCCACCAGCAGATCAGAGTGATAACCGAGAAGTTGTGTGATCGCCGGGTTAACCATGGTTATCACATTGGATGAGTTGAGCACGATCAAGCCGTCTTTACTGTTTTCGAAAACACCCGCAGCAATACGTTGGCGACTCATGGCCGTTTCTATGTCGGTGACATCTTGGATTGCATAAAGAATACGACCATGTTTTGTCAAAGAACGACTGCTCACACGGAGCCAGCGTTTTGATTGAAAGAGATCGGTGGTTTCCAGCAATTCGTCATTAAGTTCAATATTGGCATCAATAACATCTTGTAAGTAACCCGTTTGCTTGGTCGCGATCAACTCTTGGATCAACAAATTCTCAAGAAAGGCTTCCGAGCATTTAAAAATATCCCGAGTAGCTGCGTTCGCATGAAGAATGAGCCCTTTTTCATCCACCACCAACAAAGAGTGCTGAACGGTTTCAATGACCTCATTTGCGAATGATTTTTCTTCTTGTAACTTGTCTAACGTAAAATTGATTTGGTTATCGCGATGTTGAAGCCTTTCTAACATGGTATTGAAAGCTCGAACCAGATCGCCGATTTCATCGCGGTTCGTTACGACTAATTTAGGCTGCTTCGAACGACGCTCAACAAAGGCTTGCATCGCCTCATTGAGGTCAAACATCGGTTCGATAATCAAGCGTTGCACCAATTTGACCACTACTCCGCCTAACATCACCAGAAACAACAGGTAGACGACCGCAACCTTGAAAATATTCGTTAAGATCGAATTAAACGTCTCTTTCGATATTGTTACTCTCAAGTTCGCGATCACTGCGCCATCCAGTGTCACTGGAACGAGCAAGAAGATGAAATGCTCAGAGATGGCAAATTGATGATCGGCGATATCGTCTAATTCTTCTGCGTTTGGCCTTGGAAACAGAGTGTTGCTCACCTGATAGCTGGCAAAAAGCTGTTCGTTGATGTCATAGAGCTTCACTCTAACAATATCTTTATCTGCGACGAAAGCTGACAATATTTCCTGAGCCGATGACTTGTCTTCAAATAAAATCGCGGCTTGCAAGTTATAAGCAACACCTTGTGCTAGCACTTTAACACGCTGAATAAGACTCTCTTTCTCTCTCTCAAACGTGACAGTGTAATTTACCGATTGGATCGTTACAAAAGTGACTGCGATGAAGATGATAATGGGTAATATCAGCTTGTTTTTAATCGATATGTTATTAATGAAAGACAACATTATTGGCCCTCCACTATAGCGATTCGTAACAGGTTCGAGCCAATGACGTAGTCACCGCGCCTTGCGTTCTCTAGATTGATCTTAGGTTTGAGCTTATTATCGATGTGCGTGAGTTCAATGATTCCACCTAAGTCCGTAAAGTTAGGGATATCACTGATTGTCACAGTATGTGGCGAGTGCTCTTGACTAAGAAATTGGTCATTTTTACGGTCAGACAAATACGTAATATCACACTTAGAAGTAATCGACTGTTGAACTCGGATAGCGAGCGAACGAATAGATTTCCCCTCGGTAATTGACGTTAGCACTTGGCTTACCTTTTCATCGCCAATCACACAAAAGTTCACAGCGTTCATTGAGCTTTCATCATTCCAACGTATAAAATTTGCAATTCTAAACAGGTACACCGCTTTCACTTCATAAGTTTTGAAGCTAGCCGCTGAGGTGTTCAACGGCACAATAAGCATCGTTAAAGCCGCTAAGGCTAGTTTAGAGAAGCCGAGCTTAATGCGGTGCTTAAGCCATTTAGAATTCATGAGAGATCCTCACATACACCGATTCTTGATTGACGCTTTTCTGAGATGTGAATTCAGCTTGATAGCCGTCACTCTTACCTATATTTTCAACAACCACTTCAATTAAAGGTGCTGCGGACGATTTTTTCCATGCGAGACGCGCATCAAAGGTTATTTCATGTGGGTAAGACTGCCATTTATATTGAGTGCCATCGCCTGCTACCCAATAGTCTGGGTAATTCACATTAATGTACTGGCCTATCACATCGAATTGCCAACTTTCGGTGATATTCCACATCAACTGTGCCGTGGCTAAATGTTCATTATCAATATCGTAATAAACACTCATTTGAGGACTAGATTTCAGGTCATCACCTTTATTCTCACCTTCCAATGTCGTATAGGCGTAACTCAGGTAACTGGCTAAATCTGCGGTGAGTTGGTAACTCGCGCCTAACTCTAAGCCATAAGTTTTTGCTTTATAATCATCAGACAACGCACCGACATAGACATGATTCGCAGGGATATCATTCGGGTCATAGCTGTGAAAGCGAAGGTTGTCATGTTCACTCAGATAAATCGTTGCATCGAGTTCGAAATTTGAATTGTTTGAGTAGCGATAACCCATTTCCGCCGTTACGACACTCTCTGTTTCAAGACTCGAGCTTGATTTATATACATCTAGGTAGCTGTTGTTTGAGTCAGCATTGTAACTATTGAAATAATAGGTGGAATTGGAATCCATATAAGATGGTGCAACGACCGCACGGCTAAGCCCCGCCCATACGGAGTGACGTTGGGTGAACTTATATAAACCACGCAATTGAGGTGAAAGCTCAGTTGATTCATTCTGTGTAAAGTGTTCAACCTTGGCACCAAGAGTAATAGACAGCGCTTCCGTCATTTGAATTTGAGACTGTATAAAAGCGTTCGCAATATAATCGTTGGCAGATTGGATGTTGTAAGCTCGACCGTAGTAATCGGGATTGTACCAATCTACGTCCGAAACTTGGCTTGAGGAGAAATCAAGATACATATATCGCAGGCCACCACCGAGTGTTAGCTGATGGCTTTCCGATAGTTGGTTGATATAAGTAGAGTCAAAATCGAGGGTCGAATAGCTTCCCGGAGCGTCTGGCGCATTATCCTCATTATATTCACCCCATAACGAATATGAGAGTGTCGAACTTTCATCAAAATGGCGAGAGTCGTTGAATTGGACGTAAACAGATTGGCTCTTGTTATCGAAATCATTGGCTTGTGCCCCGACAAACGACCCTGAGTTATCATATTGAAACGTATACAATTCCGACTCATAAAAGCTTTTCTCACCACCGATACGTAATGACCAATTTTCTTCAGCATTACTTGGCTGAAACACCATCCCTGCCGTTTGTGCTTTCCATTTTTCAGATTCATTTGTGCGATATGTTGGTTCTTCTCGGTATTTATAAAAGGCACGAGCATTCACACTGTCGTTGAGGCTTAATCCCTGACGAACACTAAATTCGTAGTTATCAGTATTAGACGCAACACCGGAGAGATAAGTCCCCTGCGTATCATTGGCAGACTTAGTAATGATATTGACAACACCATTAACCGCGTTACCTCCCCAAATTGTTCCGCCGGGGCCTTTTAGTACTTCGATGCGTTCTATGTCGGAAAGCACATAATCAACGTCGCTCCAATACGTACCGCCATAGACTGGGCTAAACAAGCTTCGTCCATCCATCATCACGAGCATCTTGTTATATAGCCCATCATGAAAGCCGCGTGTCGAAACAAACCATGAGGTTTCATTGAATTTGGTGACTTTGAGTCCGGGTACAAGCGTTAGGACTTCAGCAATGGTTTTCGCGCCACTACGCTGAATTCGCTCATTAGAAAGTACGTACACCGACGAGGGAATGTCAGTGAGTTTTTGTGTCACTTTCGAAGCCGTTTCCATTTCGACATCTAACATAGACAACTCTTCAAGGCTCATCGACATGAGCTGGTCTAGAGAGTTTTCTTGAGCAGAGACAAAAACAGGTATCGTTAATGCTAGTCCTAAGCAAACCTGGCGGGATATCATGTGCTCACCTAATATACAGATAGATATTAATCCTTTAATCAATAGTTCAACTATATATGAAATGCCATACTGGTAAATCTACGGTGTCGAAAGTTTGAGTTAGGTCACTGTTTATTTATGGTATTTATAAGACCGTCATTACTTACCTCAACGTAAAGGATTAGCACCACGTGACAACGAAGATTTTGCTTAATTGCGACATGGGAGAAAGTTTCGGCAATTGGAAGATGGGCGATGACGAGTCGGTCATGGAATGGGTCGATATGGCAAACATCGCTTGTGGCTTCCACGCGTCTGATCCGCACGTTATGTCCAAGACGATAAAACTGGCGCAGCACTATCACACCCAAATTGGTGCTCATCCCGGTTATCAAGATCTCGTTGGTTTTGGTCGCCGTTCTATTCCACACACCATGGACGAAATCAGTGAGCTGGTTTGCTATCAAGTCGGTGCATTACAAGCCCTTTGCCGCTATCACCATACCACTGTTGGCTATGTGAAACCTCATGGCGCTCTTTATAACGATATGATGGCAAACATTGATGTGTTCAATGCGGTAGCCCAAGCCGTCGCTGAGTTTAACATCCCGTTGATGATTCTCTCTTCATCAGACAATCAACAGTATTTGGATATTGCTGACGACCATGACTTGCCTCTCTTGTTTGAAGCGTTTGCCGACCGTGCTTATTTAAATAACGGACAATTAGCGCCACGTACTCAAAAAGGCTCGGTTTACGTCAATCAAGACGATATCTATAACCAAGTTATGCAAATCATTAACTATGGCTCGGTTACGACTTTAGAGGGCGAAAGACTGCCTATTGAAGCTGATACTATCTGTGTTCATGGTGATAACCCTCAATCCATCGCATTAATTAGAAAAATCAGACAAGACCTCAACGCTTTTAATTAGTATGAAGCGTGTGATTGGTATGACGCATGGTCTAATCGCTCGTGAGATCTAATTGATTTGTATTGGCTTGGACACGGAAGTGAGACACGCCAAGTAAGCTAAAAAAGGCAAGATAACAAACGTATGGAAACGAAATGACGACGAATCAGATTGAATTCAATATAGCGCCAGTCGCGGAATGCAGCGTTTTGGTGACCTTGACGCTATCGCCTTCAAATAATCAATCTAGCGCCGAATATGCGCAATACATAGCTCACTTTTCCGATGCCATTCGCCAAAACTTAGCATCGGTGTTGATGAATGTGACACCGGCTTACCAAACAATATTGGTCGATTACCTCCCTTATCGAATATCAGAACAGCAGCTCATTGAACAGCTCAATAATTTGTTGAGTCATGCTCTGTCGTCCTTTTCTAGTGTTAGTAAAACTCGCGATACGATTGAGCTTCCTGCCTATTACTCACCAGAAACGGCGCTCGATTTAGACCGATATCAAAACAAAGGCCTGTCGCTCGACCAGATAATTCAACATCACACCTCACAGACATACAGCGTCAGTGCGATTGGGTTTACGCCTGGCTTTGCCTTTATGTCGGATGTGGTTAATGAGCTTGCCTTGCCCCGTCACTCCACACCCCGCTTAATTGTGCCCAAAGGCAGTATCGCCATCGCGGATACGAAAACAGCTGTGTACCCTTCGGATTCACCGGGCGGTTGGAATATTATTGGCAATTGCCCACTTCCGTTGTTCGATCATAGCCAGTTGAAGAACGCCGATATCACGCAAAGACCACTGTCTCTGCTTAATGTTGGTGATACCGTCCGTTTCATAGCGATTTCAAAAAAAGAATTTGTAGAGTTGGGTGGAGGCATCGTAAATGGCTAAGACAAAAACTAAACCAACACTGACAGTGATTAAGCCCGGCCCGTTGAGTTTGATTCAAGACTTTGGGCGATTTGGTGTTGCTCATCTTGGATTAACGCAAGGTGGACCGGTTGATGACTACTCTTATAGCTGGGCTAACCATCTATTGGGCAACCCAGTCAACCAAGCGGCGTTGGAAATCACGCTTGGGCAATGTGCGTTGAGAATCGATTTTGATTGCGAGATGGCACTATGCGGGGGTGATTTACAAGCGAAACTCGATGGTAAACCACAGGCTAACTGGAGCACTTTTCAAGCTTTTAAGGGGCAAGTTCTCTCATTTGGTTTGCCTAAAAATGGTCTAAGGGCGTATTTAGCCATTAAGGGCGGTTTCGATGTTCCATCAACTCTTGGTAGCTGCTCTACAGTCACTCGTGAAAAGATTGGTGGATTAACGCAAGATGGAGAGCCATGCCAACAAGGGCAACAAATAGCTTTTACCCAGCACCAACTATCACATTCATTTAAAGCGGTAAGTGTTACCTTCCGATACACGCCTGATTACAATCTACCCGTGAACCTACGAGTGATTGAAGGCTATCAAAGCGAGCTATTCTCCGAGTCAGCAAGAGAGATTTTGTATAACGCGCAGTATCACGTTGACCAAAACTCAAATCGGATGGGTTATCGACTCAGTGGCGAACCCGTCGACTCGCCTGACATTTCGCTATTGTCAGAAGGCATTGCCTTAGGTACGATTCAAATTCCACAAGATGGACAGCCTATCGTGCTGCTTAATGATAGACAGACCATAGGTGGTTATCCGAAGATAGGATGTGTCGCCAGAATCGATTTACCACGCTTGGCGCAAGCAAAACCTGGACATGCGATATCGTTCAGCAAGGGCGATCGCTTGGGCTTACAAGATGTTTGGTGCCAATGGGCTCAGTTTTTCGGCTATTAGTTATTGCGATGTGTTATGTGCTAAATGCTATGTAGCTGAGGTTCGGTATCTAAGCAGATGTTGAAATGAAGATTCGGCTTACCTATTACAGTAAGCCGAATTGAAGAAATTAAACGCAGTCGATGATGATAGACTAATTATAGGCTATTAAGCGTGATCTAGACCTGACACCTTGGCAAGCGCTTCTGGGTATCCACGTTCTTGTGTCAAATCTATCGCTCTGTTTTCAATATCATTTAGATTAAGTGACATTGTCACTGAGTGTGTGTCTTCAATAGATGCCGCCTCTGATACATCAAACCATTGCTCAGCGACCTTTTGTGCCGCTTCTAATGTTGAAGAAGCTTTTACTACTTCAAGTCGAGCATAGCGATCCCCACAGAATGAAACGTCTGAAGCTCTTAAGCTTGGATCGGTTCCCGGAATCTGTTGTGCACCAAACAAAGGTTTACCACCGACCAATGCAGAACTGAAACTTGGGATGAACTGAGACATATGCGTTATTGCCGCGCGAGTTCTTAATTCAAGCTGATCTTCACTCCAACCCGATACGATTTTCTTAAGCAGCTTCGAAGGCAACTGTGGCTGTGACGAGTCTGTTGACGATGAAACAAGCCCACCCTCAAACAGAGTAATCCCTTCTGTCATGCCGTGAAGTTGGAACACACCATCAGCATACGGCGTTAATTGCGCCATGCCTTGCGGTGTGCCTCTCGGGCCATGGAAGATAACTTCTGGCCACTCTTCCTTACATTCTTGCGAATATGGCCACTCTGTAACGTATGCAGCTTTAAACTCAACAAGTCTTTGCTGCTTAGAGCCAACAAAGTCATCTACGATACCCGTTTCAAACCCACTCGCATTAATCAAGTAATCGGTCGTTAGTTGGCAGCTTTGGTTTTCGGCATCGGTATAAGTCAAAGACCAACCTTGACCTGTCGACTCAACAGATTGTAATCGGCTGTTGGTTAACACAGTACAGTTAGCTTGTTGCCCCAAAGAGAGTTGAGCGGTCGCAGAAAGTCGGAATACGCTCCAGCCATACTCTTGGACCATCGCAACAGGATACTTTAGGGTCTCTAAATCCGTATGCTTGGCGAAAGGAATACACCAATCATCAAGCGATGTTGGTTTCAGAGGCTGTGTTTTCGCAGAAAGTGCTAATAAATCTTCTTTGCTGTACAGCTTATAATACTCTTCCGGATCACCGAGCACTTGGTTGCTTTTATCTTGTTTAACAAGATCGGCATAAGCGCTTTTGATTATCTTGAGACGAGGAAGCAGATCCAACGGCTCTCCACCATCACTGTGCGGAACGGCGATGATTGTCGGACGAATATTGATCGTATGAGGGAATAAGCGGACGGTATCAATTGACTGTGTGAGCAATTGAAGACACTGCTCTACAGAAATATCTCGATACAAATTGCCGCCAGCGTGCAGGTGGCAAATTGGTGGACCATTAACCAAACTCGGCCCTTTTTCTAAGATAGTGACCTTAAAACCCAACTCACTAAAGTGAATCGCGCTCGTTGTTCCGGCAATACCACCACCAACAATGGCAATAGAAGGTTGATTTGTATCCGTTTTGTTGTGGTTCATCGTGTTCTGTAGAATAAGATTAACTGCCTCTATTCTACTTTTGTTCTGCGATGAATTAAAACACATTTTTATCAAGGTCTTAGATAGGCGGGATTTAATATCTATGTAAAAAACATAAATAATCTCTTGACTCAATAACTCCAGATAGGGTTTTAAAGGTTATTCTAACAGTCAAATTTGTCCTAAGTGACGCCACATAAAGGCTGCCTCAGTACTCTTAAAACATAGCGGTTAACTTATCCCTAAAGTTATCCACCGTTTTTGTGGATAACTGTTGATAACGTTCTTGCTAAGTTGCGCAAACCCTTTGTTTACAGGGACTAACCGCTGTTCATTAAATCGGCATTATTGGGTAATTAGTTTTAAAAAATGCTAAAAACAGTGGAATCTAAGGTGCGATATTTTTTACTTATGCTACCGGTTGGTTAAATAAAAAACGGTCTAAAGCGACGTATTATAAATAGTGCATGACTAAGTATAAATAATCTCACTTTTAGACCGTTTTAAGCGCTTGGCTAGATCTCGCTAACGACTAGCCAAAATCCTTGTTTACTGGTGCCAACAAACGTTTGATTAAGCTATTCACTACCGCGGCTAATGTGATGAACGTTAGCACCGGTAGCGCTATCCACAACATCGGGTGAAGTGAAGGTTGTAACTCAAAACCAAAGTTCATCACTCCTGCCACGCTGAGCTCAGAACCAAGGGCTGCAATTGAGCCTGCGACTAACGCCATTAAACCGTACTCACACCAAATAGTATTGAGAATTCGCTTCTTACTCGCGCCTAATGTTCGATACAAGCGTATCTCTTGTTGTCTTTGAGATAAGCTCAATCGCAATAGAGTGAAGATAAGCAACAGCCCCGCCACCACACCTAACGCCGCAAGTACGGTAATCGACCAAACAATCTGCTTAAGCAACTCTTGGATCTTGCTACCCATCTTACGAATATCCATCAAACTCACGGTTGGATGATTTCGAGAGAGTTCGTTGAGCATCTGATTGTGTTGTTCTTCTAATCTGAAGCTCACTAGCCAAGTAGAAGGGATTGAACTCAAGACATCTGGAGTAAAAATGAAGTAGAAGTTCGGCTTCATTTCTCGCCACTCGACTTTGCGGATGCTATTCACCTTGGCAGAAACATTCTGGCTGTTGATTGTGAATGACAGCTCATCGCCAATCTTTAGATCCAGTTGCTCCGCGACATCCGATTCCACAGATACGCCATGCTCTTGTGTCCAGCTGCCTTCTAATACTTCATTGTACTTAGGTAAGCTATCTCCCCAAGTGAAGTTGATCTCACGGCTTAGTGCGTCTGTTTCTCCAGAGGTATCACTGTATTCCGATGCTTCGACACCGTTTATCGTCGTCAGTCGTCCTCGGATAATTGGAAACGCTTGAGTACGCTCTACTTCGTTTGCATCAATCGTCTCGAGATAACTGTCTTTTTCATAGCTTGCAATGTTAAGTGCAAACGCATTCGGTGCGTTCTCGGGTAAGGTTTGTTGCCAATCTGACAGTAAATCACTTCTTACCAACCAGATGATAGACAGCAACATCAGTGAAAGCGCTAAAGAGCCAAATTGAATCCCAGTTGCTAAAGGTGTGCGATTAATTCGACTCAATGCCAAACGCATCGATGTCGATGTCGGCAACTTACTAACTAAACGCAGAACAAGCGTACTGACGACCGCAAGCACTAAGAACAGGCAAGCGATACCCGCTAAAACTATCCATACCAATAGATTGTCGCCATACATCAGCATCATTGGAATAATCGGTACCAGTAACAACAAATATTTCTTGTAGCTTTCATTGGACTGGTGACTTGATTGGATAACGCTGATTGCCGAGGTGTTGACCAAGCCAATTAACGGGATACCAAGAGCAGGAACACCAATTAGGATGCTTGATAAAATCGCCAAGATTGCAGGTTCAATACCATAGCTAGGAAGTGGCGTTGGTAATAAGTCGCCCAGAGGTATACGAAGCAAAAACTCCAAGCCGATACCGATGGTTATTCCCAGTACTGCACCGATAACCACTAACAAAGATACCTGTACAGACAACCATTTAACGATCCACTGCTTGCTTGCACCTAAACTCTTAAGCATCGCGATGGTTTTACGACGACTCGCAACATAATGTTGGCAAGTGAGTACCAAAGTGGTCGCAGCCATGATCACTACGATAGCTACCGTTAGTGATAAGTATTGAGTGGTGCTTTCGAACATGTCGTTGGTACGACTGGCTGAGTCTTGTGTACGCCAGCGGTCACTTGGTGTCAGTTCGATACTGTCTTGTGCGGCTTTGAGTTTCGATTCATCACCATTTAAAAACAATCTAAAGCTAACGCGACTGCCCGGTTGAATCGCTCCCGTGGCATCGATATCACTTGTATGAATCAGCACAGCTGGCATTTGTTGGAATGGGTTAAAGCTTAAGCCTGGTTCTTGAGTGATTCGTCCAGTTATCGCTAAATCGGCATCACCAATAGTGACATTGTCACCAATTTCAACCTCTAACTGTGCAAATATACGCTCGTCTAGCCAAAGTTCACCCGGCTCAACATGGTTACTTGATGCTTTATCAGCGCCCTCTAAGATCATTTCACCGCGTAATGGGTAATTACTTTCAACTGCTTTTACCGTCACTAACTGCATTGAGTTATCACTGAATGCCATGGTTGAAAAACGAGTCAACTGAGATCTTTCTAATTGTTCAACTTGAGTGAGGTCTAACAAGGATTGCGGAATTGGGTTTGCTGAGATAAACACGCTATCAGCAGTAAGCGCATCTTTGCCCTGTTTAACAATTACCTGCTCCATACGTTCGGCCAACGCCGACAATGCAAATACACAAGCAATAATAAGCGTTAAAGCGATTGAAACTGGCCACAACTGACCGTGTCGAATCTCTTCGATACTCCATGAAAACAGGCGTTTATTCAGTCCGTTTGATGAATTCAATTTAGACTTCCTCTATCTGACCGACATGCATCTTAAGTGTTCTTTGGCAACGTTGTGCAAGCTTAGGATCGTGTGTCACCAAAACTAACGTTGTGCCATGGGATGAGTTCAATTCAAACAACAACTCGACAATTTTGGCAGCAGTTTGTTGGTCTAGGTTGCCTGTGGGTTCATCGGCAAAAAGAATTTTTGGCTTAATCATAAATGCGCGCGCCAACGCGACCCTTTGTTGCTCACCACCCGATAGTTGAGACGGTAAGTGATCAAGCCTGTCTTTCAAGCCTACTGATTCAAGCAGAGCAGTCGCGCGTTCGATGTCTTCGTCTGCTCCCTTCAACAAACAAGGTAACGTGACATTTTGCAGCGCAGAAAGGCTTGGAATTAACAAGAAGCTTTGAAATACAAACCCTACCGATTCACTGCGGATCTTAGCCCTTGCCTCATCATCAAGCTGTGAAAGTGGCTGTCCTAATAAACTGATTTCGCCTTTCGTTGGTACATCAAGACCAGCTAACAGCGTCATTAGGGTCGATTTACCTGCACCAGACGTGCCTACGATCGCGACCGTTTCGCCTTCACGAATATCGATATCGACGTGCTCTAGGATTGTTAAATGTTCTTGATTAGTAGACACTGTCTTCGAAACAGCTTCTGCTTTAATGATGGATGTATGCATGACTCGACTAATTTCCTTTTTATTCTTTATTTTATTTTCAACCGCTTCTTTGGCTCAAGATACCCGCTTAGATTCTAAGTTACTGGTCCTTGGTGATAGCCTGAGTGCTGGTTACAACATGGACATCAAACAGAGTTGGCCAAGCCTGTTACCAGACGCGTTAGCAAAGCATGACAAAACGGTAACCGTGGTTAACGGGAGTATTTCTGGTGATACAACGGGCAATGGTTTAGCCCGCCTACCACAATTGCTTGAAGAACATGCTCCAGACACCGTTCTTATCGAACTTGGTGCGAATGATGGACTTCGTGGTTTCCCACCTAAGCTGATGTCTGCAAATCTTGAGCAGATCATTGAGCAGATAAAAGCTGCGGGCGCCAAACCTATAATGATGCAGATTAAAATCCCACCAAATTACGGAAAGCGTTACAACCAGCAGTTTGAATACGTTTTTGCAGCGCTTGCTGATCAACAAAACGTGCCACTTTTGCCGTTTTTCCTAGAGCATATCATCCTCAAACCTGAGTGGATGATGAACGATGGACTGCATCCAAAACCAGAAGCTCAACCTTGGATTGCTGAATTCGTCGCCGAAGAATTATATCAGTATCTTTAAGTTTTAATGGTCTAGCTCAATAAATTTTACACAGCTTTACGTTAGCCTGAGTGCATATCACCGTTAACTGTAAGGTTATTTATGCTGATCGAACCTGTTATCAAGGGTGTGGTAGCCAAAAGCGCTCACCCTCTTGGCTGTCAAGAAGCCGTAAAGCAACAAATCAAGTTTGTTAAGAGTGCGCCGCAAATCAAAGATGGCCCTAAACGAGTACTGATTATCGGCGCTTCCTCAGGCTTTGGCCTTGCCGCTCGTATTGCCCTTACCTTTGGCGGCGCAAAAGCTGACACTATCGGCGTCTCATTCGAGCGCGGTCCAAACGAAAAATCCCTAGGTAGTGCTGGTTGGTACAACAACATCTACTTCAAAAAAGAAGCCGAACGAGAGCAACGCACTGCTATCAACATCGTTGGCGACGCATTTTCGCAAGAAACACGCTCACAAGTTGTCGAAGCCATTGAAACCTACTTCGAAGGTGAAGTCGATCTCATCATTTACAGCTTAGCCGCAGGTGTGAGACCAAAACCAGACTCCGATGAATTTTGGCGCTCAGCTATTAAACCGATTGGCGAAAGCGTTACTGGCGCGACGATTTCCCTTGAGCACGACGACTGGGTGACCAACACGCTCGACGCTGCAACAGAAGAAGAAGCTGAAAGTACACTCAAAGTGATGGGTGGTGAAGATTGGGAAAACTGGATAGACGAACTGATCAACGCTGAGTCTATTGCTCCGGGTTGTAAGACGATCGCCTTCTCCTATGTTGGCCCTGAAGTGACGCACCCTATCTACTTAGACGGTACTTTAGGTCGCGCTAAGATCGACCTTCATCAAATCAGTCATGCATTAAACCTCGAACTAGCTAACTTCGACGGCAACGCTTACGCGGCAGTATGTAAAGCCCTAGTCACTAAAGCGAGCGTTTTCATCCCTGGATTAAGCCCTTACTTACTTGCTTTGTATAAGGTGATGAAAGAGAAAGAGACCCACGAAGGTTGTATCCAACAAATGCAGCGTCTGTTTGGCAGTAAACTTTATGGTCAATCCAAAGTACCACTTGATGGTGAGCGATTGATCCGTATGGATGATTGGGAATTAGACCCAGAAACCCAAGCGCACGTAACTGAACTGCTAGAAAAGATGGACGAAAATAACTTCCAAACCTTAGGGGATTACCAAGGGTTTAAAGAAGAATTTCTACAATTAAATGGGTTTGCTCAACCATCGGTAGATTATAGCCAGAAACTTAATACAGAAGATTTTATAAAGTTAAAGCCTTAATCTAAAATTATCTCATTACTGAGACCCGGATTCACATTTGAAAACCTCTGCATAATTGCGGAGGTTTTTTCGTGCAACATTTCTTATACTTAGTTAACGTAAGATTCACAGTTTTCTTTGGTTCATCATAATTAACACAGGATGTGTTGATGCATTTAGCATAATTGACTCGGAGTCATATGAAGAAAATAAAAACTCTCGATTTAGATATCCCAGACGATATGGAGCACGGTTGGCAGAATATTGTCGACCTCTTAGCTCAAATTACTCAAGTGCCCGCAGCACTAATCATGCGTGTTCACGCCAATTACATTGAAGTTTTTTCAACCAGTCGTAGCGAGAACAACCCATACAACAAAGGTGATTCTGAAACGCTGGGGAATGGGCTGTACTGCGAAACAGTGATGGAAACTCAACGACAGCTTCTTGTGCCTAACGCGCTTGCCGATCCTAAGTGGGACAACAACCCAGACATCAAACTCGGCTTAGTCTCCTATTGTGGTATTCCATTACTTTGGCCTAACGGTGAACTGTTTGGCACCATTTGTATCTTGGACTCGAAAGAGAATCACTACACCCCTACTTATATCAAACTGTTAGAGAGCTTTCGGACTTCGATTGAATCTCAGCTTAAAACCCTATTCCAACACGCCAAGCTTACCCAAATGAATCGCGACCTAAAAAACCGCGTTTACAATCGCACTAAAGATCTCGCGAGCCTTAATTACTCGTTGAATCAAGAAATTGATAAACGAAAAGCGGCTGAACAGAAGATTAACTTCCAAAAGAATCACGACCTCGGCACCGGCTTTTTAAACCGAAACGCATTTGAATCTCGCTTAAACCACAAGCTACTGTCACAGAGAAGGCTGACAGACAGCTCATTTGCAGTCGTTCATATTGGTTTTACCAACGGTAGACGCATACAAGCACGCTACGGCTATAACGCGTTAGACCAAGTGCTTGTTGAATACCGAAAACGCATCGACTGTATTTCTGATATCGATGTATTAACTGCACGCCCTACTTCGGTTGACCTCGTATTGGCGTTTAGCGTTAAAGATTTACACCATCGCCTTGAAGAACTTTGCCAGACGCTCGTTAAAGTTGGTCATTCAGAATTCGACATCGAAAGTGACAAAGTGCATTTGCACGCGTTTATTGGGATTGCAATTACGAACGACGAAGATGACGCGGAAAGCATTCTGCAGAAATCTTCTGAAGCGATGTTAGCCTGCAAAGATTCAGGACAAAAGTTCGCTTACTACTCTCAATCCCATACCGAAGAACAAACTCACATTAATAAGATCGAAGGCTATTTGCTTCAAGCCGTTCGTAATGATGACCTTATGCTCTACTTTCAACCCAAAGTTAGCCCGTTGACGCATCGCTGGGTCGGTGCTGAAGCTTTGCTTCGTTGGCGACATCCTGTTTTGGGTGATATCTCTAACGAAACCCTGATCCACATGGCTGAACAAAACGGTTTGATTTTCGAAGTGGGCAGCTTTGTTTTACGCAATGCGATTGAAAAAGCCAAAGAGTGGTCCGAATACGTTGAAGATTTCAAGATGGCTGTGAATGTGTCTGCAATTCAACTCAAGAACGTACACTTTGCGGAACAAGTGGTTCACCTACTCGAAACCTATCATTTAGAGCCTCGTTTCTTAGAACTTGAAGTTACGGAGAGTGGACTGATAGCAGATGAAGTGGTTGCCAAGAATACCTTGGGATCTTTGCACGATATTGGCGTTACATTGTCACTAGATGACTTCGGTACGGGCTACGCCTCCTTCAGTTATCTGAAGAAGTTCCCATTCGACACCATTAAGATTGATAAGAGCTTTATCGACCAAATGCTCAACTCACACGAAGACTCGGAAATTGTTCGTTCTATTGTCCAAATTGCCAAAAAGCTCGACTTAAAAGTGACGATTGAAGGCATAGAAACGGAGGTTCAGGAGCAATTTATTATTAACGAAGGCTGCGATGTGGGCCAAGGTTACCTTTACGGAAGACCAATGCCGAGCCAAGAATTCGAACACAGCTTAATCAATCAAAACTATTTGGGGACAACTCGTTACGCTTAAAGCGAAAAAGAGCAGTTAGTTTTGGATTTAGGCCTACTTTCTCTTTACTCTAAAGGTGGTGATTTTTATAATCGCCGCCTTTCTGTTTTTATCTTTCCCCTTATATAGGCATTCCTCGTTATGGATCAGTTGACTGCAAAGCTTAAAAAGCTCGAAAAACAAAACTACCGTGCATATCAACAAATTAAAGGTCAATACGACTTTGCTGATTTTGAATTACACATCGACCACATCCAAGGTGACCCATACGCGTCAGCTTCTCGTTTTCGCGCAACACGCGCCTGGTCGTTAACAGGGTTAGATTGGCTGAAAGAAAAATCTTACGAATACCAAGTAGCCGCTCGTGACTTTATCGCACGTAGCTTCTCTGAGTTCGCGAAACAAGAGTCGACCGTTTCTATCGCGCTGACGGGTCAAACCGTATTAGACAACACAGCTGTTGTATTCACAGACCACGGCATCGAAATTCGTTTCCGTATTAATTTACCAGCTGATGGTCGTAGCATTCTTGCTAAGAAAGCGAACAACATCATCACTTTCTACTTACCGAAGTTTATTCGTCGCGCGACGCTTGAGCGTGAGTTAAACATCGATGCAATGATCAAACATTGTGAAACGATTGAAGACCAAGAAGCGCTGCGTGCTCAATTGGATGAAAACAACCTAGCCGCTTTCGTTGCAAACGGCAGTGTGTTACCTCGTATCGCGGGTAACTGCGACCTTCCAATGAAAGACGCGGTACCTTTCGCGGCTCCAGAATCATTGAGTGTTACGTTAAATACTCCAAACCAAGGTGACGTGACCGGCCTAGGCATTCCAAAAGGCATTACGCTGATCGTTGGTGGTGGTTTCCATGGTAAATCGACACTGTTGAACGCCGTTGAACGTTCTATCTACAACCATATTCCTGGTGACGGTCGCGAAGGCATTGTAACTGCGATTGATACGATGAAGATCCGCGCTGAAGATGGTCGATGTGTGCACAGCTTGAACCTGTCAAACTACATCAACCATTTACCAATGCAGAAAGACACATCTGACTTCAGCACACAAGATGCGTCAGGTTCTACGTCTCAAGCGGCTTGGTTACAAGAATCGATTGAAGCCGGCGTTCAAACTCTACTTATCGATGAAGATACGTCAGCGACTAACTTCATGATTCGTGACGAGCGTATGCAAGCGCTAGTGTCAAAAGGTGATGAGCCAATCACACCACTTGTCGACCGCATTGGTCAGCTTCGTGAAGAGATGGATATCTCTACCATTGTTGTAATGGGTGGCTCTGGTGATTACCTAGATGTCGCGAACACTGTGATTCAAATGCACGACTACCAAGCGGTAGATGTGACTGAAAAAGCAAAAGACGTGATTGCTCAGCACCCTACTCAGCGTACTAACGAATGTGAAACTGCTTTAGAAACGTTTGTACCGCGTTCATTGAACCGTGCTTCACTGATGAACATTCTGACTGACGGTAAATTCCGTGTTAATGCTAAAGGCAAAGAGTCACTGCGTTTTGGTAAAGAGTTTGCAGACCTTTCTGCGCTTGAGCAATTAGAATCACCGTCTGAAGTGAATGCGATCGGTTGGGCTTGGTTCCAATTCGCACAAACTCCAGGTTGGTCAAACAACCCTGCTAAAGAGTTTAACGCTATTTTAGAAAACGAATGGCACGCTAACATGCCTAACTACGGTGACCTAGCGAAACCAAGAACGTTAGATGTGATGGCTGCTCTGAACCGTATGCGTAAATCTCAGTTCAAGCCTTCGAACTGATTTCGTTAAATATCGGATTTATTGTGCTTCTAGGTTTTTGAAGTTTTAATCTTCTAATTTACTAAAGCTTCTAAGCCACTAAATAAGCAAATTAACCTTCTACGGCTCTCATTCTGAGGGCCGTAAATTTATCTAACCTCTTTTGACCTAACCTCTAGTGTCGTCAAAACTCTTGAACTTTATAAATTCATAAAACCAATCTTTACATCAATTACTTATCATCTTTTGTAATGAGAAAATTAAAGGCACTGTTTACCGCCATCTAATGCTGTCGATCCCTCAAAACATGACACAGCTTTTACAAAACCCTAGTGATATTCAGATAAAGTCCCGATTCGACAAGTGTAACCAAATGTAACAGACCCTTGAGGCTTCAATGAATCATAAACGCGTTAAGATGCGTGACCATAAAATCGAAGTGAACCTATTCAAAAACCGCGTAATCGTCGCGTTTTGTGGGATCTTGATGTTCACTCTTGTCTTAGTCGGCAATCTATACCGACTTCAAGTTGAAAATTTTAAAAGCTATCAAACTCGTGCCGATGGCAACAGAATCAAAGTATTACCTATCGCCCCTACTCGTGGACTTATTTACGACCGTAACGGCGTGTTGCTTGCAGAGAACAAGCTTGTCTTTGATCTAACCATGATTCCTGAGCAAACCGATGATGTCGATGCAATGCTCACCAAGCTAGACAAATATGTCCCCCGTGATGCAGAGCAGATCGCTCGTTTCAAAAAACGCTATCATAACACCCGCCGTTTTAAATCTGTGACTATTCTAGAGAACTTAACGGAGGAAGAGATCGCCAAGTTCTCCGTGCACCAGTACCAGTTCCCCGGCTTATCTATCGATACCAGCTTAAAGCGTTTTTACCCGAATGGTGAGGTGCTTACCCATGTTCTTGGTTACGTGGCGCACATCAATGATAGCGATCTCAGAAAGCTTGAAGAACAAGGGATAGAAGCGAATTATCAAGCTACAACAATCATAGGAAAACTGGGTGTTGAACGTTATTACGAAGATATTCTGCACGGCACCAAAGGTTATCAAGAAGTCGAAGTAAACAGCCGTGGGCGAATAGTCCGAACCATTGAGTACGTGCCGCCAGTAGCTGGTAAAGATATCGTGTTAAATATTGACCTTGAGCTGCAAAAATACGTCTTTGAGCAACTTGATCACCGAACTGGAAGCGCGGTTATTCTCGATCCGAAAGACAACAGCGTGTTGGCGATGGCATCAAGCCCGAGTTACGACCCTAACCTATTTGTCGACGGCATTTCGAGTAAGAACTACCAACGTTTATTGAATGATCCGGCTCACCCGTTGGTTAACCGCACCACTCTAGGCGTTTATCCTCCTGCCTCAACCGTTAAACCATTTATGGCTGTGGCAGGACTGCAAGAACATGTCATCTCTGAAGATACCATCCGTAACGACCATGGCGTTTGGAGAATTCCTGGCTCTAAACGAAACTCTAAATCGTGGCGTGACTGGAAACGTTGGGGTCACGGACCTGTCGATGTCACTCAAGCCATTGAAGAGTCGGTAGATTCATTCTTCTATCAAACCGCTTTCGATTTGGGTATTGACCGAATTTCAAGTTGGATGAACCGATTTGGATTTGGTGAACCGACAGGCATTGATATCTATGAAGAAAGTACCGCCAACATGCCGACTCGAGAATGGAAGATGATGCGTTATCGCACCCCTTGGTATCAGGGTGACACAGTTCCGATTGGTATTGGCCAAGGTTATTGGACATCGACACCTATGCAACTTGCTAAAGCAACGTCAGTATTGGTTAATCATGGTAAGGTGATGCCACCTCATATCTTAAGAGCCACCTTAGATCATGGTGAAGATTTCAGTACACAACAACTTGTCGAACCGGAGCCAATGCCCTCAATCACCGAAGTGCCGGATAGAATTTGGGATGTACCAATCAACGCGATGCGACTCGTGAACCACGGAAGTAGAGGCAGCGGCAGACGTGCATTTAAGGGAACTGACTATACGAGCGGCGGAAAATCAGGAACTGCACAAGTCTTTGATCTTGCGAAAGATCAGGTCTACAACTCGAAGAAACTCGCTAGGCATTTACTTGACCACGCGCTTTACACGGCTTTCGCACCGTATGAACACCCTGAATATGTCGCAACTGTGGTCATTGAACACGGTAACGGCGGTTCAAAAGTCGGTGCGCCTTATATCCGTAAAGTACTCGACTATGCCTTTGAACATAAAAGTGGCGAGAGCAAAGATCACTCCTAACACCAATAACTTAAGTCGCTACAGCACATAACGTAGTTACCCAAAACATAACGTAATGACGACAAAGCCCCACTTGTATCACTCACAATGTGGGGCTTTCCGTTTTAGGGTTCTGAGCAATTAGACAGCTAGAAATGCCTCTCGATTATGAGCTTCTTAATACATGCCATGCTTCACAGAGCGTCTGAAATTTTGCGGTGTTGCCTTCGTCTCTGTCCGGATGCCATCTCAATGCCAGTTGTCGCCAACGTTTTCTAATTTCATGGTGTGTCGCGCCTAAAGGTAACTCAAACAGGTTCAATGCTCGACTTCGATCCATATCGAGTTCATCACCACCCACATACTTTCTATACCGAGTCCAAAATTCGTTCAACAGCCTTTTGACTTCACCTTCATCCGCTTCATAGTTAACCCAATTAATGTAGTATTCTCGAAGTGGGTCTTGATGATCGATGCTGTGACTGCTTCCGTGATAACGACCATTCATCAATTCGATGTCCATCGCTTGGACTTGGAGCCAACCATCTGGGTGTAAGGTTTCTTGAAGCTGATAAAGCGCATTCATGATAAGGAAGTTATTTTTAAACAACTCTTTCTCAGGCACAGCATCCAACACTGGCACAAACCCAAGATCGTTCAGATGAGCTGCCAATGTGTGTACTTTCCATCCGCTTGGCTTTTGCTTAAGCACTTCCATTATCGGCCAAAGCAATGGGTTTTCCATATGGCAATGAAAGTTTGCTCTCACATCTTGATAATTCGACATAGTTGACTCAGTTAGCTTCTCTGAATTAATGGATTTCTAGAACTGTGGATACTATAAGTAACCTGTTTCGCATCCGTTGCGTATCTTCTTTAATTGAAAGCGATTTTCTAAGATTTGTCGAGCTTAAGGACAAACAACTTTCTAACGTTTGGCTTAAAGGCACCTTTTATCGTAAAAACTGAGTACCATTTCGTTGAATGCAACCATTAGGGCGTGTTGACCTTTCGCGGTTAAATTTTGTTCGAGATAAAAGCGTTTTAATCGCGGCGAGGGAGAAGTAGCCTAGTCATTCTAAGCAAATCTCCCTCAACAAAGAGTAAAACGCTTTTAGCCGAACCCTTCGGGCAGCGTTTGCTGGTCATTTCTACTACGTTATCGGCATCTCATGTAGGCTAGCTACACATCGATGCCTCTGCCTTGTATAAATACCCAGCAACTCGCTGCAAAAATCAGCTCGAAAGATCAACACGCCCTAGTAATAAAGCCGCAATTCTTTGGTACGGATACAAAAAAGGTCAGCGACTTAGCTGACCTTTCACATCTATCCCAATTTTAGGGACGAAGCATTGAACTGACTAGATAACGCCAAGCTCTCTTAGACGTTCCATTAGGTATTCGTTTGCTGTGTACTTTTCAGATAGCACTACTTCTGGTTTCGGGTGAAGGAATAGAGGCAAAGAGATACGAGACTTCTCTTGGCGTTCACCTGATGGGTTGATTACACGGTGAGTTGTCGATGGGAAGTAACCACCAGATGCTTCTTGAAGCATGTCACCGATGTTGATGATCATGTTACCGAAGTCACATGGAACATCTAGCCACTCGTCATTTTGAGCTTTAACTTGAAGGCCCGGCTCGCTTGCAGCAGGAAGAACCGTCAGTAAGTTGATGTCTTCGTGTGCCGCAGCGCGGATTGCACCTGGCTCTTCATCACCTTGCATTGGTGGGTAGTGAAGAACACGAAGCAGAGTCTGTTCACTGCCGTTGATCATTTCTGATAACGCAATAGAGAATTTCTCTTGTACTTCTTTAGGAGCATGAGCTTCAACCCAACCTAGCAGCTCTTGAGCAAAAGCATTCGCACGTTGGTAGTAATCTAGAATCTGTTCTTTCAGCTGTTCAGGGATTTGGCCCCAAGGGTATACGTGAAAGTACTCTTTGATGTCTTTTACAGTGTGGCCTTTAGCAACTTCAGACACTGAAGGTGGAAAATATCCATCTTGTGTTTCAACATTAAAGTGGAAGTTCTCTTTTTCTTCAGAGATGAAGAATTGGTACCAGTTTTCGTAAATTGACTCAACAAGCTCTTTCGGGATTGGGTGGTTCTTAAGAACACCAAAACCAGTTTCACGTAGAGAGCGAACAAATTGTTCTGCTGCGTCGTCAGCAAGGTAATCGACAGTTTCCAGTTTCATGACTTTCTTTCTTGTTATGTAGTAATAGAGCGATTTTAAGGATCGCTTTGTTGTAAATCAAACTTTTGTGAAACTCTAGCAACCGTTTGTCTAGATACTGGGCGATAACGCCGGTTTTCAACAAATATGGTGATTAGAGCACAATTGAACACTGTTCATTATTGTGTAACTATACATGAAACTAATACAGGATCTGATGATGACAATTACGCCACTTGCTCAAAATAGACCATTACTGTCATTGACGACGCTGTATCTGATTGTGTTTCTATTTTCAGCGTTTGCTCCCTCTTCAAGAGCGGTATGGATTGCCGAAATTGTCCCAGCGCTTGCGATATTGGTGGGAATCTGGTGGTTATCAACAAAGCTCACCTTCACTAAGACAGCTTACGTTTTAATGTTTATCTGGCTAATTTTGCATACGATAGGCGCGAAATATACCTTCGCAGAAGTGCCATTTGATTGGTTCAACAACATGATAGGTTCTGAGCGTAATAACTTTGATCGTGTCGCGCATTTCTCAATTGGCCTTTATGCTTACCCACTCGCTGAGTACTTGATTCGTAAAAAACTGGCTCAACCGGTGCTGGCATGTTTCTTTGCGCTATTTGCGATCATGAGTGTGGCTGCAGGTTATGAAATTATCGAGTGGTGGTACGCGGAGATTGCAGGTGGTGATGAAGGTATCGCGTTCCTTGGCTCACAAGGTGATATTTGGGATGCACAGAAAGATATGCTGTGTGACACCACGGGCGCAATTGTCTCGCTATTACTTCTTAAGCTTCAAGGGCGTGTCAGAGCTTACTGAGCTCAATTCTTTACTCTGAGTATCAAAAGCAATGTTGAAATGCCACACACAAACTGTGCTGTGGCATTTTTAGTTTCAACATTATTTTCTCGTTTATAATGATTGGTCGTTTCATCGTGACGGGTTATTTCATCGTTACCTTGCCACCAACAAACTTGTAGGATGGCGTACCTCGAACCAAAGTGTCTCGCGCAAATTCAATCCCGCATTCAGGGCACACACATGGTTTTGTCGTGAAATCTTCAACGATACGCTCCTTAAAACATTTCACGAGTGCACCTTTGCCACCTTTCCGATACTTAAAAAGCTGCGTTTTGCATTTGGCACAGAAAATCTGAACCGTCTTGGTCGGTTGTTTCTTGTTTGGTTTAGCCATAGAAGTTAATGATTGAACTCTTTATTTCTTAAGTTTAGGTGCGACAAGAACCAAGCTTATCCCAAGAAGTATAACGGTTGATGAGACTATAAATTGCATAGTGACAGGTTCAGATAACAGTAATACGCCACCAAGTGTCGCGATAACTGGAACAGAAAGCTGTGCAATAGACGCAACCACGGTATTCAGTTTTTTCACTACGTAATACCACAAACTATAACCGATACTAGAAGCCACAGAGCCCGATATAACCGCGTAAATCAAACCTTTCTCAGTGATAGACACTTGCGTTAACGCATTAGGTATCAAAACTAATAAGCTCAATGCCACAAGGATAACTAGCGAACTGAATCCAAAGTTAGCGGTGGTCGATTGCAGTGCGTTTGACGATTTCTTTCCTGCCAATGTGTAAATGCCCCACCCAATTCCGGCCAGAGACATCAAGATGATAGAAACTAAGTCGGGTGCCTGTGCCGATTCCGTTGGCATTAACAAGTAAACAAGCCCTGCCACAGACAACAAACACCCGCACCACTCAATAAGTGACATTCTGTTGCCAGAAAGCAAGTGCGCGGCAATCATCGTAAATTGCACTGCGACAAACAACACCAGCGCACCAAGACCTGCGCCAAGCTCTAAGTAAGCAAACGAGAAACCAAACATATACACGAGCAGTGACAGTATTGACGTGAATTGAAACTGTGATTTTAGCCTTGTGTATAGCGATGTGTTGTTTGTTAACACACGTCTAGCTTTAGATTGGGAAGACAAAGTTAATAAAATCAGAAGCGTAAGCGCACCAGATAAGATGCGAACGATCGAAAAGCTCAAAGGATCGATCGTTTGATCCATTAAGGCCCAGCGACACAAAACTGAATTCGCAGCAAATGCCACCAGCGTAATAAATGTAACCATCAGAGTTTGCATCGTTTTTCCTAAATGAGTTATTTGGTCCTAATTGAGTTTTCTTGGATTTCAATCAACGTCAGGTTTCACCCAAACTTGGCTAAAGTCGAACCAACCTAATGCATTACATTTCGCGTTTTGCAACGTACCACATTGATCTTTATTAACGCCTAACCAGCAATGGAACATCGGGATCAATTGATTGCTTTGGACCAGTTGTTTACCTAACTGTCGTGCTGGGAATTGCTCGAATTCACCAGAACGCCAACGGTCAATCATGTGACACCATTGGTCGAAGTCTTCTGCCGGGCTAGATTCATCAAGAAAACTGTAGTCCATTAGCCAACCGGCTAAAGCGTCGTCTCTGTTATTAGCGATACCCATAGGGTTAATCCAAATATCGACATCATCAGCGTGTGGAGGATCGGTTTCGTAACCGTAAAGATCAACATCGACGTTGTATTGCTTCAGCACCGTGACAATCGCCTTTGCAAGCGTTGGGAACATTGGGTGTTGGCATTGATACGCTAATCTTATGGTAGGCTTCGAATCTGCTGGTGGACAAACGGGCACTTTTAACTTTATGTCATACCAACCGGGTTTTATCCCATAAGCGTGTAACACGCCCAAATCGATAACGGTCTCTTTTGGAATATGAACAAACAGATCCGCCGCATTCAACGCGTTAGATAAAAACTGTGCCCATGCGGGATCTTGTGCAATACCCTTCTTTCTATTGAGCAGTAAATACGTGCAACCAGGATCGAGTTCTACTTCATCGCTATCGCCACGGTCGGCCATAACAGGCTTAGATAGGCTTGGGTAAACCATTGAAGAATAAGCCTCATCCACCACCCAAACTTCAACGCGATCAATTAACGGTCTGAAACCAAAGTACCCATTGAAAGCGGTTAACACGAGTTGTTTCTCGTCGTTCTTTTCAATGCGATAAGGTCCCGTTCCAATCGGTCGAATATCGTAGTCTTCACCACGTAAAGTGATCGGTAATGTGACTTTAGCGACCGATTCCGTTAGTGCGAGGGGAAAATACTTGTCTGGACGTGTGAGAAAAACATCTACTACACAATTTGCTGGTGAAGAGACATCTTTGATATGCGAAAACATGTTGAGAGGTTCGAGTGCAAGCAGTGTATCCACAACATGATTGGTTAACAGAGGTTCCCCGTTATGGAAACGAACACCGGGTCTCAAGAAGAATCGCCATTGGTAATCGCTGATTTTTTGCCATGAATGAGCAAGATCGGGTTGAAGTTGGTCATTCTCATCTAGACGAGTCAACCCACTGAATACCTGACAAGCGATATGTTGCTCTGAACGACGCATCGATTTGGTTGGGTTAAGCATTGAAAGCGGCCGGTAATAAGGCAAACGAATAACTTGTTCGCCTTCTTGATACTGTACGCCCAAGTAGTTTTGAATAACTTGCGTGAGTTTGGCAGCATTGTGATCAAGCACTGACAGCGCCTGTCCAATTTTTCCTTCCTGCAAGTAGCGTCTTGCTAAGTTCTCGCTGACATCACAACGATTCTGTTTAAAGATAAGTTGAGATAACTTTCCTCGACCTGCTGCAGGTAACCATTCTACCCACCCTTCTTCTTCAAGCTTGTTGAGTACCATTCGGGCATTACGACGGGTACAACAAAGCACATCCGTGATGTCGTCGAGTTGAACATCAGAATCTTTACCATCGAAGTATTCAAACAGGGTTTCAAATTGAACGCGAAGTCTTGGGCTGCTCATAAAGAGGAAAACTTATTCAAAGGACATTGAATTCAGTTTCCCTATTTTATGGCGTAAAATCAATATTACTGACACAATTTTATTGTGAATTATGAGTACGACATCCTAAGATGTTATTCAATCTTAAGGGTTAAGTGCCTTTACCGTAAAGGATTACATTACATCGCAGCCAATTTCATTAGCGATTTCACGGAGCTGCTGTTCATCGTCTAATTTTATCGACCATTTACACTCAGAACCGTTAGCTGAAATAACATTTGCCCCTTTTCCGATCAATTGAATTGCATCAACTTGGGCTTGCAGCGTGACTCTATGCTCCCCATCTAAACGAACAACCAATTCATGTGCGGTTGCGATGACTTTTCCACTTTTAAACGTTATGACCATGGGCTTCTCGGGTTACTTCTTTAAATACGAATTGCTTGTTCTAAGTACTGATTACTTCTTCTAAAGACAAAACCAGCGTACGACTACCTAGTCTGTTATCTTTTATGTTTCTTCACGGCAATAGTTAAGCGGCTGGTACAAACTAAGCGTTGACGATCATCAGTGATATTGATCTGCCATACTTGAGTAGAGACGCCCAAGTGAATAGGCTCAGCAGTACCGATGACGTGTCCTTCACGCATTGACCTTACGTGGTTCGCATTGATATCGAGCCCAACGCAATAATAGCCTTCTGGTACGCAGAAGTTTGCAGCCAATGAGCCAAGCGTTTCTGCTAGCACAACCGATGCGCCGCCATGAAGCATACCCAGTGGTTGGTGCGTAAAATGACAAACCGGCATGGTTGCCACCAAAGAGTTGTCATTTACTTCGGTGTAAACAATGTTGAGGTGTTCAATTAAGGTGTTTTTTGAGGTCGCGTTGAAGGTATCTAGGTCAACGGGCTTTTTCCAAATACTCATGTGGGTTCCTTAATTATTGATCTTGTTATCGCGTACATAGCTTTTTTCTATATTACCGCTGTTAGTTATCTTACAGCTCTTAGTTATTACGCAAGTTGATGTTAACATGCATAAAAACTGAATACACAGAGGATATTGTATGACGTCATGGATGAAGTTTGCCTCGCTTCTCACACTTGCAGGCCTAACCGCGTGTAGCGCTTCTCCGACAGGCAGAAACCAATTGCTGCTTTTTTCAGATAAAGACATGTCTCAGCTCGGAGCACAATCTTTTGAACAAATGAAGAAAGAACAACCCATCAGTAAAGATGCCAAAACTAACGCTTATGTACAGTGCGTAGCGAACAGCATCACTCAATATATTCCTAAACAAGGTTTTAGTGAATGGGAAGTTGTTGTGTTTGATAGTGACCAAGTGAACGCGTTCGCTCTGCCAGGCGGAAAAATTGGCGTCTACACGGGTTTACTCAATGTTGCAGTAAACCAAGACCAACTCGCGACGGTTATCGGTCACGAAGTGGCACACGTTCTTGCAGACCACAGTAATGAGCGCCTGTCTCAGTCTCAAATCGCTAATACTGGCTTGTCTATTACTAATGTCGCGTTAGGTGCATCAGAGTACAAACAATATCAAGGTATGACGATGGCCGCGTTAGGATTAGGCGTTCAATATGGCGTTATTCTACCGTATGGGCGAACTCAAGAGTCTGAAGCCGATGTTGTTGGTTTAGAGTATATGGCTCAAGCAGGTTTCGATCCAAACCAAAGTGTCAACTTGTGGCAAAACATGGCGAAAGCATCAGGGGGTAATCAACCGCCAGAGTTGCTTTCTACGCACCCTTCCCACAGTACGCGTATTAAAGATCTACAAGCAACGATAAAAACGCTTCCTCAATCAGGTTCACCAAGACCAAATTGCAAAGCGTAATCTAAGTAAGAATCGCCTAGCTGGTGTAAATACAAAAATGCCCTATCCATATTGGTTAGGGCATTTTCAGTTTCTTGCTTGCTAACAGTTCAAGTGTACTAAGCAGCTGGATAATTCCAACAACAGAAACTCACTCGTTAAGTACCAAGAATTTGTAATGGTAGGCTTAATAGCTGATCACCAGTAGATGCAAAATACCAGATAACACCAATCAAACTGCTCACTAAACCTACATACCAAACGAACGACACGACTTGCCCGTATTTGTCTAACGGTAACAAGTGACTGTGATGACGTCCTTTCCATTCAAACAGTATTTCAACACTGCCCATGATCAATAAGAAACCAAACAGGGTTAAATTCAACTGATAACTCAATACCACACCAGCAACGGCAGCCGCGACACAAAGTACAATGCCAAGCACACTGTTCATCGAGAAACTGATACTTTTAAGAACATGTCCGCCATCGAGAGGCAAAATCGGCAATAGATTGAACAGGTTTAATAGAGCATTAAATACTGCAAGGCCGGCAAAGAACATTTCGCCAGTCGCCCAATACAGCACCATAAATACTAACGACAATATCAGGCCGAACAATGGCCCCATGATTGAGATAACCACATCTTGCCAACGCGTATTAATCTTTTCATCGGATAACGCCAAGCCACCAAGAAATGGTATCAAATAGATCCCTTTGGTTTTCATGCCGAAGTATTTCATCGCTCTAATATGACCGTACTCATGGAACATTAAACAGGCGATTAAGGCCAAAGCGAACTGAATTGAAAACAACCATGAATAGGCCGCTAAACTCGCAGAGGCAAGTACGACCTTGATTAGCTTGGCGCTTTTAAGCGCTTTCATACCAAGCGACACCAACCCAATTAAGCTAAAACGCTTCTCTGGTTTAGGAGCGACAACAGGAGTTTGTTGTTCAATATCTTTGGTGTTTCGATTGCCTTCGGTAATGGTTTGCCCATTCACCGACGCTTTATACGTCATCTCAAACGGTTGCCACTGAACGGTCGATTCAACGTGACACTGCAACGTTTCTTCGCCAGCGCGTAGTGTAAATTCGTGTTTTCGGGCGTCTTCTTGGTCTGTGGTCGCATCTAATTGAGATACCAAAGTGTTATCCCAATACAACTGTTGCCACCCTGCCATTGATCCTTCTAAACGAAGCGGTTTTCCAAGAAACTCTATCGCGAGTAATTCCAAACTTAAAATTCCAATTTAATGACTTCTAACGAGTGTCGATATTATGCCGATTTAGCGAATGGTGGTAAACAGAAACAAAGTTGTTACATATTGAGCTATTGAACACTATTTATACCGCAACGATGCATAAACACTCTGGTCACACCTCCAACCACGAATAAATTATTGATTATACTTATATTATTGATGTTAAAGTGCCGCCCCTTTAAAACATAACCTCACAAAATAACAACTCTTTCTTTGACTTTATATAAAACATGAATTTAACATGCCATTTACATTAGAGCTTCAACACCAAAAATGCTCAGTGTGTTTTCAAACCATAATAACGAAATTCGATGCCCTAGGAGGGTCAAGGATGAAAACAATACAACGCTCTCTCGTTTCGCTTTCTGTGCTATTTGCATGCAATTCACTTGCGGCTGGCTTCCAAGTTGCTGAGCATTCTGCCTCAGGTCTTGGTCGTGCCTTTTCAGGTGAAGGTGCAGTAGCTGATAACGCGAGTGTACTAGCGAGAAACCCCGCCGCAATGACCCTATTTGATACAGCCCAATTTTCAGGCGCGGTTTCTATCGTTGATCCCGAGGTAGACGTTACTCAAACCAAAATCAATGACAACGACTTCAACCAAAAATCATCAGATGTAGCTCCTTTACAAATTGTCCCTGCTGCTTATTACATTAGTCCTATCAACGACAAATGGGCTTGGGGAATTGGCATGTTCACGACTTACGGAGTAGCCACTGATTACCCAGATGATATTTATGCTGGTGATTTGGCCGGTGACACATCACTAATTTCAGTCAACTTAAATCCAAATATCGCGTACAGAGTTAACGATAGTTTTAGTGTTGGAGCTGGAGTTAACTTTGTTTATGCAGAGGCCGAGCTCAACAGACACAAAGGCAGCCTTCCTGTTGGTGGCTCACCAAGTGACAAACTAATCTCGATGACTGGTGAGACTTTTGCTTTTAGTTGGAATGTAGGTGCGTTATATGAACTGAACGAGTACAACCGTTTTGGGTTTGGTTACCGCTCATCCGTTGAACTCGACTTTGATGACGGTGAGTTCACTGATTACACAGGTCTAAAAATGGAAAACGGCGCTCCTGGTAAAACCACAGGGCGTCTAGAAATTGAACTGCCCGATATCTTCGAATTATCTGCTTTTCATCAACTTAACGATGCTTGGGCAATACACTATGGTTGGCAGTTAACTAAGTGGAGTAAGTTCAAAGAGTTAAAAGCCACTAGTTCAGATTGTAAAAACAATGAATGTTTCTTGAAAACCGAACATTACGAAGACAATCAGAGATGGTCTGTAGGTGGAACTTACATGGTTAATCAAAATTGGACGGTACGAGCGGGCCTAGCGTATGACGAGCAAGCTGGTGAAGCGACATTAAGCATCCCAGACAGCGATCGTATGTGGTATTCAGCAGGTCTCACCTACGCTATTTCAGAGAATATGACTGTCGATGCTGCATTTGCACTCGTACAAAGTGAAAGCGGTTCGTTTACCGAAACTGATGCGGCAGGACAAAAGCTTACATTTGATGCTGAAGGCGTTGCTTACCTTTCAGCGATACAACTTAACTACATCTTCAACTAACCGTACGGGAATAATTACATGAACAACAAATTTTCTTTATCTCTCGTATGCTCAGCATTACTACTTGCGGGCTGTGGCGACAATAGTGAAAGCTCTGGTGATTCAACAGCGGCACCTTATTCAGATGCAATCAACCAATCATTAGCTAGAAGTTCAAAAATTAGCTTCACTCTTCTAGGTAATGAAGCGGATGTTCCTCTTCCTTCGTTTTTCTTGTTCGATACCAACGATCACACTCTAAATATTCCGTTAGATGCAAATTCAACGGGGCTCTTGAATGATCCAAAAGTAGCCATGGGGGAAGCTGATGGTTGGAGTACTATCATGCCGTTCACTATCAATGTGAATCTTCCAAGTGATAGGACGCTGAAGAATGATGTCGTGATAATGGGTACGACACCGTTTAGCGCGCACCTAAATGCCGGTGTAAAAGTTGCTAAAGTGGATGTTGACCTGAGCACTGGTGTAATGTCTAACTTTACTGCGCTAACTGCTGGCGTTGACTACTTAGTGGCATCTAGTGATTTTAAGACCATACAAGTGTTGCCTCTTAAAGGTTTAGATCCTAGCTCTGACTACATCTATGCATTAACTGACTCAATTGTTGATAGCGCAGATGAACCACTTGGAACATCAAGCTCTTACGCATCTTTAAAAACGACAGATATTGACCAAGCAGGCTCGCTCGATTTACCACAGAAAATCATCCATCAAGTTGAAGCGTTGTTCGCTGGCTATGGTTCTGTATCAAGCTCAGATGAAATCATATACTCATCTTGGTTTACTACTGCGTCGGCAGGTAACGTTATGAACGGGACCAAAGCTGCAATTGCACAAACAGTTAGCCCCGCAGTTACCCCGTCTGATATATGGAAGAACCTAGCGAATCCAAATAGTATTTCGGAAGCTGATCTTGATAATCTGTATACATTTACAGTTGATGGAAAGAAACAGGATTTTGCTACAGCTGTACAAGCTGACGCGATGTTTAAGAGTGCATTTGGTGACGATGCTGCAACACAATTAGCTGCGGGTTATAACACTAACTTTTCAACACCAGCAGCAGCTTCTATTCAAGTGTATCGAGGAACAGTTAAATTACCGTACTTCCTGTCAGATTCGTTAACTAACAATGCGTGGAAAACAACGCCTTGGCGCAGTGCGATGCCTAGTGTTTTAACTATCTTGAATGTACTCAGCTCAGGAAGTGACTCGGACAAAACAGCTATTGCTACACAGCTGGCAGGTTTAGGGATCACAGAGCCTGCTGCTCAACTCTATCAAGCAGAGTACCAACAATTACTCATTGGAGAAAAGTTAACTCTTGCAAGCGGAGAGCAATTGGATAGCGCTAGAGTTATGACGAAATACAGCGCTGTACCGCAAATTCGAGCAGCAAAGTCAGTGCCGTTCGTTATGTTTGTACCTGAAGGAGCAGCTATCGACAGCAGTTTACCAATTTTACAGTACCAACACGGTATCACTAGCATCAAAGAGAGTGCTTATGCTTTTGCGATGCAGCATATTGGCGGCGCACTTACTGGATCTGCACCATACAAACCCTATGCAATTATTGCTATCGACCAACCACTTCACGGTCAACGCGCACTAAGTGCAGATATTGTTACGACACCAACAACACCTACTGTATACATGAATCTTGAGTATTTACCTGTTGCACGAGATAACATCCGTCAGAGCGCCATTGATGGTCTTGGAGTTCGTTTTGCGTTAAATTCTGCTACTGATGCAGCATTTAGTCGCCTCGACAAAACGAATGTGTCTCTATTTGGGCATTCTATCGGGGCGATTACAGGTATCAGCTCTTATACCGTTGGTAACAGTTCGTTGAACCCTGCTATTGATTCTATGTTTAGTTATACAAGTGCAACACTTGCTAACCCAGGTGGTGGCATTGCCCCTTTCTTGCTTAAGTCAGGCTCGTTTTCTCCTGAGATTAAGCACACCGTGAGCCTATCAAGTGTAACCGAGTACCAAGCACATTATGTAAGTAACTGTGTGCCAGTCAGTAAGTCAGGTGGTGATTGCTTTAATGAATACTACACAGCCCTAAGTAATGATAGTGCTTCAGCCTCAGACAAAGCAGTCAAAGCGACAATCGACTCGATCCTTACTTCATTCACTTATGCTGCGCAAACAGTTCTAGATAACGTTGACCCATATAATATTGCATCTACAACTACGGGACCTGTGCTTGGTATTCAAGCGAATGGTGACGAAACGATACCAAACTCGGTCGCTGAGTTTCCAACAGCAGGTACCGAACCCCTGTTTAAAAAGTTATCCTTGGTTAATACTGCACTGGACTCTTCGGGAGACAAGCTGGCTTCGTATTTTGACAAAGCATCTTCAGAAGCAGACCACTCCACTGTAATTTCTCAGCAAAATGCTGGTGATGCAGCAGCCAACGCAGAAATGACCTCACAAATTGTACAATTTACCTTGTCGCAAGGTACTGGCATTGCAAGCGTAACCGATGGCTTGTTAGATGCGAGTAAGTAAGCGCATGAGCAAAATTTAATTTAACCAAATGCCAGCCTAACCGCTGGCATTTTTGTATCTGCCGTTCGAACAATTTCCCTAGTTAACCGTTTGCATAAAACTTTAAAACACAAATGGTTGATCTCAGCTAAAATTAATCAAGACAGAATACCGTACGACCTCTTTCTTTATTGTAAATAAAGTGGATAATAGCCCCGTAATTTAATACCTAATAAATGTGAGTCCATTATGTCTTCTGAAGCTACTATGCTAGAACGCTGCCAATCTAAATGTGAACTATGTGGTTCTGATTCTTCTCTTACTGCATACGCAGTGCCGCCACACAGCCACGTAACAGTGGATCACGGCATCATGGTATGTGACAAATGTCTTGGTGAGATTGACGATCCTAAAGATATCAACCACTGGCGTTGTCTGACTGACAGCATGTGGAGCCAGGAAGCGCCAGTTCAAGTAACGGCATGGCGTCAACTTACTCGTCTGAACACAGAAAGCTGGGCTCAGGACGCGCTAGACATGATGTACCTTGAAGAAGAAACATCAGTTTGGGCACAAATCGGCATGTCTGCTGATGACAAGCCTCTTGATGTGAATGGCGTTGAACTTAAGAAAGGTGACGACGTAACAGTAATCAAAGACCTGCCAATCAAAGGTACTAACCAAGTGATTAAGCAAGGTACTGTTATTCGTGGTATCAGCGTTGGTGACGATCCTAAGCTTGTTTCTGGTAAAACAAACGGCGGTCAATCAATGTACGTAATCGCTGAGTTCTGCCGTAAGAAGTAATCTTACTGTAAGAAAGTGATAGAAAACGAAAAGGCGCTAATTAGCGCCTTTTTTCTTGGAAAAATTTAACCTATTCCGTTGTTCTAGAAACCACTGCCTACGTTAAAGTAGATAGCGCGTTCTTCATGGCTTTGCGCATAATCCATCCCAAGGTGCAAACCGTAACGTCTCGCGATTTGGTATCGAAAGCCGACACCTCCGGCATTGACGGTACTGTCGTGGCTTATGCCGTTATCTTGCTTTGCAACCCCTGAACCGTAAAACCCAGACACCTTCCAACGATGAGTGATGCTATACGTCAATTGGCCTTGAATTGTTTCAATCTCATCTCCTTGGTACCGATAAGATGACACCCCGCGTAACGACACGTACGGTTTCGCTGTGGGTGATACAAACAGGTCTTGCTGTTCGAAGCTTTGATAATTTGCAGCCAAGCCTAACGTCCATTTATTGGCAATTGGGATATAGGCTTCGCCATCTATGTTCAAATTTCGGTAATTGTAATCACTGCCAATCGCATCGTCGTACACCATGTAATCTGCAGACAATTTGTAACCTTTGGTTGGATAAAATAAATTATCTCTTGTGTCATATTCAGCCTCCAACCCTAAACCAGAAGTAACCGATTCGTTACCCAAAATTCGGTCTAAAACCATGTTATCAAATTCAATCTCAGACTTAGCTAATAACTGCTTTATTCCCAACATCCAAGGCGTATGCCCAATCCGGAACTGCACCTTTTGTGAAAGTACGGCTACCGAAGTTGACGTGCCTATTCTAAGGTCATGATCTATGGGGCCCCAGTTGATTGATGTGTACAAATCCAAATTCGCAACACCAAAGCCGCCGCCTCCTGTGTAACGAATGGAATCATTCATCCAAGATCGTCTATGGCCACCAAATACAAACCAAGTTTCGTTCTCTGTCCCTACTGCGCCCACTACTGACATTGCTGAGGGTACTAACTGCGCACCACCATCTATGGCAGAAAGAGCAGCTTGCTTTCTTTGTCGCTTTTCCTCATCCGTCTCATGTAAAAACAAACCAGCCACACCGCCGCCGTACCCCACCGCAGGCTCGGTAATCAAAATTGGGATAGGCAAAAAGCCATATGCGTTTTCCGCAAGGTGATGCCCCATATCAAATTGACCATCAACAGGATCATAAAACGATGCGAAAGAAGATGTTGTAAATAAAAAGCAGGAAAGAAGAACAATGCCGCCGCAGCGAGTCATAAAATTTGCCTCATAAAAAAGACCGGGTGACGAAACCCGGCCGAAAGTTTGCTTCCTTGCAATAAACATAGAAATTAAACACTTATTGCCAATAAAGGGGGTCCTTAATCGACGGGCATAGAATAGGCCAAATAATGGTGTTGCCCTACTCCTATATAGAGGATGTCGCCCTACAAAATTAAAGAGCTTTCGAGATGACAGAAACGCAAAAGGCTCATATAAATGAGCCTCTATTAATAAGTTACCTACATTCTTCCTTTGCTAATATTGACTCAATACTCGATCAACATGTTCTTGTATAACAGATAAAACCGATAATTTTACATCCTTCACTTGCTTAGAATGATTGCACCAAAGCGCAAAACCGAATTTGAATCCTTGGTGCATTTCAGACGACTGTATAGGTTCAATGTCGTAATGGGAAAATTCAGAATGAGCAAACGTTTTTGGTAACAGTGCCCACCCTAAACCGGCTTCAACCATTTTAATAACTAACGCCAATTGATCGACTTCTTCGTTATCGGAGCTGATGGTTACTTTTTCTGACATTCCCTCTTCAATAAACGATCTCAAGATAAACTGCTTTGAATTTCTTAACGCTAAAAGTACACCCTCTTGCGCCAAAGATGAGAACTCACCATTTTTTTGAACGAATGGGGAAAACTCAATGTGACCTAGAAAAGTCGCATCAAAGCTGTGTATACCCCGGCTGTCATGCACATTGACTAATCCAAAGTGGTACTCGCCACTTTGAAGGCCCTTCTTAATATCCTTTTTGTTTCGGATTAAAAAGTTCACTCGCATCATCGGGAAATCACGACGCAGTTTCTTTCGAATATCCAAAAGCATTTGATGAGGTATCACACCAGAATAAGCAAAGGTGATGTTTTCCAACCCGCCATAAGAGAGGCTCAATGCTACCTTATCGAAGGTACGAGCTTGTTCAATGGTTTGTTTAGCGTAATGGTAAAGAAGATGCCCGTCTTCTGTCGGCTTTACAGAGCGCCCAACCCTTTCAAATAGGCTTACCGCGAGTTGGTCTTCAAGGTTAGTAATAACCTGCCCGATTGTCGTTCTGTGTTTATTGAGTTTAACGGCGGCTTTGCTGAAAGAGAGTTGGTCATAAACGGTAACGAACGCGAGAAGTTGTTCAATGCTGAAATTCATTTTGTTGTGCTTACTTTTAATCGTTATGTATTTAAATTATCACAGGTTGGCGAAATATCTACTTTGTCAGAATAATATTAGTGAAAATAACTCGTCAATTTGAAACAAAAAAACCACTTAAGATAGTAGGTTTTATCGTTGATGTCAAACGAATGACTTAAATGTATTCGATAACTCGAGCTAGATAGTTAAAGTCCCCAGAATCACCGT
>NZ_JBFSSD010000042.1:0-45339 GCF_041466145.1 Vibrio sp. 10N.239.312.D08
TTACCGACTATAAGTTTAGACGGTGGGTGGAAGTGTCCATATCATTAACAACGCCAGGTAAAACTAAAAGCCAATCTTCGCACCACATGCGAAAAACGTTCGATTCGATAAGTAAGGTTTACTGGAAAGAGAACATTGTTTTGTCGTGAGGTTACTTTGCCTGTAGTGAATAAGTCATGGCCAATTATATAAGACAATAGGGCGACAAGGATTCGGTCAACTCTGCATGGAGCTGTCGCTGTAAATGCTCCGTGAATGCATCGGGGTATCTAATCTCCTAATAAATTGTGCATGTGATCCTGAATAAATGGAAGCATACTTGATATTAATTTCGATGCGAGAATACTTTCAGATTTGATTCTAATTTGCGCATATTGGTAATTTTTCCCAAAAACTTTAACGCCTCCGAAAGGGATTTCGTTACCTTTTGATACAAGTTCATAGTCTGTACCCGCTTCGAACAGCGCATAGGCTTCTTGATCATGACAATTTAATACTAGATTTTTGATGCGAGTATTTTGGCACAATATATCTAACATAAACATAATACTAACCATTCTAGGGGTAGGCAAAGTACCGAACGTAGAGATTACATACAGATCTACAGGTTGTTCCATGCTTTTTTCTATATCTACAAAGGGGCAGGCTGATAGTTGGTTTGGATTAAGTGATGAAGCTTGCTGCTCGATCGGCACAAAACCGTAAAGTAAATGTCCTACTAACATACTTGAAGAGTCACTAAATGTATTCAAACCCATTTTACTTTGTTGTATATCCCCAGCGTCGACACATATACCCATATAGTTTTGGTGAAATCCAACCAACTGCTCACACAAACTATGTTGTTTAGCTAATGAGCCGTGATAGTAATGAGAAAACGTTTCAGGAGCTGTTGAGTATGGCTGAAGGATACGGTTGGTCATTTTCTCAAAATGACGTTTATTCTTTATTTTGCCTTCAACGTCTGGATCAATGAGTTTTAAGACGTCTTCATCCATCAATCTCGCTATGAGTAATTGCTTAGATAATTTGGGTGATGTTACTCCTCTCTCCCAGCGACTGAAGGTTGTGAGGTCAAGCTTAGAAAAATCCGCGTCAGAGCTACTAAGTAAGTCGACCATTTCCTGTTGTGTCAATTTTTTATCTGCTCTTACGTATTCTAAAAACTGGGAAAATGTGAGTCTCATTCTTTTGTCCTGTGATTATTTTTAATTCTAGTATTGTTTAGTTCATTTCATAGTTCAAGCGCTCTAGGGGAGTTGGATTAAATGATTGAGGCCTGTGTCAACTAGATAGGATAAAACAAACTCGCATGTGAGCGTTGAATCGAGTTGGCACTCTTGTATATATAAATTTGTTAATGCCCAATATTTTCCATCAGTGGTTCCGCATAATTCATTTCATCCGGTTAGCGAGGAACGTCAATAACGGGTTTAATCATTAATGAAATATATAAACTTAAAGGAAAGTAAAAATGTCAAATTTCAAAAAAAGCGCACTAGCATCAGTTCTTCTAATGGGTATGGCGGCAAACGCTAACGCAGCAGACTCTGCAAGTGCTACAGTTGTTTGGACTGGTCTAGTTCCAGGTTCTATTGCATCAGATTCGTTAATCATCACTGGTGAAGATTCTAGCACACTCGAACTAACAGGTGTGATTGTCGCAGAAGCTGATGGTACATTTCAGACATCAAATGTTGTTCTAGAAGCTCATAAAAATACGGCTACATCAGGAGCTGAACCTGTAATTGGTGCGCTAGCTTCAGCTAACTGGACAGTTCATAGTATGAACGCTACCTACGACAACGCAGTACAACCAGGTCAAATTCTTGAAGCCTACGTGGATGGTAGTAAAGTAGCGAAAGGAGACTCTGTCGATAATAAACAGTCTATCTCAGTTTCACTAAAGCAAACTGCTGAACTAGATTCAGCCAACGTTGCTGATACTACTGTACAAGCGTCGCTAACGGTTATGGCTGACGTTGTTTAATTTGTAGACAATTCCCGATTTTAAGGCTCGTAATAATTACGAGCTTTTGTTTTTTTAACGGTGGTCAATATGAAAATAGTCTTAATACTATTGGCTTTCATAAGTATGAATGCCGATGCCGCTTTTAAAGTGCTTAACATTACCACGAGGCTAGACGTAGGCAATCTATATACAAACTCAATTACTTCTGTTGAATTTATTCCTGCAGTTTTGGAGTTAGCATCAAACCAAGATAAAACAAAATTTGATGACGTTAATACCACATTAAGAATTGAAACAGATATTCCATTTGAATCTTCGGATATTCCTTATGTTTCAACGTTGACGAAAAATACGTCAACTTGTACTGACTACTCTGGAGTGAGCAATGTTCAGGATGATTTCGTTCAATTAACGATTGATGGACAAAGCATATCGGAGGGAGAATCCGTCTCTTTTTTAAATTTCAATTTAAATGATGGCGATAATAAGTACAGTGAGCATGACATTGTATTAAATTTTAAGTCATTTAAAGATATCACCACAACAGGCCAACCGGAGAGATGTAATGGTGAGATAGAGTTCAATATTGAGGTAGATGTATAATGTTCAGGTTCAAACTCACAACAATGGCAATTTTAATGCTAATGCCTTTATATTCTTATTCAAGTTATAGCCAAAATATTCCAGAAGGTTTTGAAGAACTGTTTGAATTGAAAGAATCAATGGTTCGTATGCGTAACTTAGATGGTTCCCTTACTTCACCGATCCCATTTTTAACGTCGTTTAACACGTTAAAATTAGACTCGAATAATAAAAAAGCGATCGCAGAGGTATCTGACTATTTAAATGATAATGCAGTGTCGGCTGAGTACCAGCAGAAAATCATAGAACAATTAATGGTTGGCATACAAGATCAGTCTGAGTGTTTAGGTAAGCTCGATAAATGTAAGTTGTACCCAGAAACATTTGAAATTGTTCATAACTATAACGATCAAGAAGTCTATGTTTTTGTATCTCCACAGATACTGTCATACTCTAATCTCGACGAAGAACAGGCATACCACTCGTCTCTGAGCCAGCACAATGGGTTAATTAATTCATTTGATCTGTACGTGAGTGAATATCAAGATCAAGACTCGATCGTTTCTTTAAATAATAAAACGACACTGGGGCTGCCTTACGGGTACCTCAAAACTGATTTCAATGCCAACAACAGTGATAACGGTTCTGAATTGTATGAAGCGGCGTATCATTTAGATATCGATTCTTATTCAATAAAAGCCGGCCATTTTGAATTTGAGCCAGAGGTTAACTCTACCGACTTCTTGAATGACACTGCTCGTGTTGCTCAAAACTCGATTACGGTAGGTAACTCTAAAAAGTTACTCGTAGGTGGGCATAATAACGATAAAGTTTTAAGCTTTTATGCACCAACAAGTGGTGGAGTACAAGTATCCCGCGATGGTCGATTAATTTTTCAAGATAACGTACCAGAAGGGCAAAACTCAATTCCTTACAGCAAGTTACCATCAGGTCGCTACGAAGTCGTACTGGAAGTGACAAGTGGTGGACAAGTTATCAATACCCAGACTTATCAAGTATATAACACCAAAAGTGACTCTCTGACTCAAGGGGAAGTGGATTTCGTTGCTAGTGCCGGTATGTTTTCAGGAAGCCATTACGACTACATGGAACATGGCATTCAAAACATTGAAGATGATGCTTTTGGCAAGGTATTAGCTAACTACCAACTCTCCCGTTCGCTACAAATAGGCTTGGGCGGATTGGTAACGGATAGTGGCACCATGTACACTGTTGGTGGTGCATATAATCTGATTGATTGGGATTTGAGTACCGAAGCCGTTTACAGCCAATTCGAAGATGCATCTCACTTGAACGCTAATATTGGTATCCCTTATTTAAGTCTCTCTTACGAATCTTTAGATAATGAGCTTGGAGATCCAGTTGCTTCTTATATGTACGGATATGCTGATTATTCACGTCTATCGTTGAATTCTTCGTACAGCTTCCGTGATGGACAATCTGTGTATGCGGTTTACTCGCTTAATAACGACAAGCAGCTAGACAATTTAGGTAACTCGGATGAACAGGAACAACAGTTTATTTCCGTTGGTTACAGCACGCCCACAGTTTTAGATTCTCGAGTTAATATTAACGTCGATTACTCTGAGGCAACGGACGACACATCAATTAATTTGTTATGGAGTGTTCCGTTGTCAGACACCGTAGAAACCATCGTGGGACTGACGAGTGATAGTGATGACATTAATCAATTTAAAACAACCGTAAGACGAAATCAGTTAATTGACTCAGACTCATTTAATACGTCGCTTGAGGTGAGCAACACCTACAATCGACAACAAGATGATATGTATCAAGATGTACTGTTGGCGACAAGCGGCACGACTAAATACGCTCGAATGAACGCCTCCGCCCATACGTCAACTAATGGCATGAATGGTATCAATGCAGGTTTGTCTAGTACACAAATAGTGACAACTGACGGTGTTTATATTACCGATAAAGCAGCAACATCTTATACGCTTGTCGATATTCATCAGTCGCAGAACACAGAGCAGGCGCTTGATGAGAAGGGTTACTTCTCTCTTAAAAAAGAAGGGAAAAACAACAGTAAGTTCATCGTATATAGCGATGAAACCATTGTGCCTTTGGAATCTTATAGTCAATATCGCGCGAATTTTGATTCAGAGAGCGTTGACCTTTATAACTCTGGTGATAGCAACGTAACCGTGTTTACACACCCAGGAACGGTTGCTTCTATAGAGCCAAGAGTCAGTCGAGTAGTTTCGTTCGTCAGTGCTTTTAATGACATCTCAGAACAACCGATTACAGAAGTAGAGTGTCATGGAGAAGGTTGTATCGAAGTTAATGAAATGGCCGATGGTGTTTATCGAGTAACTGTATTGGAAAGCATGAACTTTGAATTGTCAGCGAAAGAAAGCCAGTGCTTATTGCCTTATGAGTTTACTTCAACAAATCAGATGAACTTTGGTCAAAACTATTGTTTGCCAATAGCTCAAGACAAACAGATAGACTTGATTGATGCAGATGAACGGCTACAAGCGATGTATTTAGGTGCATACGAAAGCTCGACTCAACTGAATAAAGCGCTTAAAAAGCTCGAGTCACACGGTTATCGAGTTATTCAGAAAGAAGTCGGTTCGTTTAAGGCAATCTATATAGCTCATGAATCTATAAACATGGCGGAAACAATAGCGCTTCATAAAAGAGATATCGATCAGTTAAAACTGCTGGCAAAGCGACTTTATCGCACCAACGCCATTACATACCCTGTCGCACAAGCTAATTAAGGAGAGCGAAATGAAATCAAATAAAGTATTATTAAATTTAGTATCACTCACCGCCATATTGTTATCTATAAGTGTACAAGCTTTTACGGTAGATAAAATGGTTATTGTCTCTGATGATAAAGGGAACGGTATCGTTACGTTAACCAACGACGAGTCTCAACCAATATTTGTCCAAGCGAAGGTTGATGAGATAAATATTGTTGACGGAGAGCAGGTAGAAAAAAAACAGTACACAAGAGACAACTTAAACGATTGGAAGGTGTCATTAACGCACCAGAAGTTGGTTTTGAAACCCGGAGAAGAGAAAGACGTTGGCATACGTAGTTTATGCCACAACGCTGCATGCGATAATTCGCAAGATTTGATGTTTATGTTGTCTTTTTCTCCAAGTGAATACAGGCCTGATGAAGTAGTGAGTGGTGTGGAAATTAATTACGGATTCGCACCCGTTTATATTATTCCTACAACACAGCCGAATTATGCTTACGAATTGACCAATAACGGTGACAGCCTGAGAGTCGAAAATAAAAGTAATACTATGCTCAACTTTTTTGTTGATGCATGTAGCGCTGTAAATACAGCCCAATGCAAACAAAAGTTTACTGTTGTATCGGGAAGAAACAAGACGTTCCCTCTAATTGAAAGTATGCAAAATAACGAGTTGACCATCACCGTGACATCTCACGACAAAAGCTATTCAAAGAAAGAAACGGTGACGAGAGGAAAAATCTAATGCCTGGACGTATCCTATATATTGCAGCGCTTATTGCATTAATGACGACAAATATGGCTCAAGCTGCGTTTGAAATTCGCGCGGAAGTTAAGGCTGGTGGTGTTCGTTGGGACAATGTGACACGTTACAACGGTAAAATGCTGCCAAGTAAGTGGGAAACTCCTCCTATGCTGCAGGCTTCAGAGGCGTGGGCGGCCGCGACGTTTTCGGCCCCCCCCCCAACTTCGATGACTTTAATCGGGGGAAGTGGAAATACTTCACCATCAATATCGATCGATATATCGGGCGTTCAATACAATACCACTGGAATTGAATTTGCCCAGTCAGCGAATACGGTGGGTGGTGGTTGCTCATTTGATGAAGTGTCATTACCAATTGTTACTGTTGAAGGTGCGAACTGTGTTTCTTCTGTTCGATTGATTAATAAACAAAAATCGAGCCCATTTATTTTCCTGAGACCTATTTTCGATATTAACGAAAGTGAAATAGTATCTGCATTCAGTGGGCTACCAGAGGGGCTATATTCCGCCTCAGTTCCGGTAAATATTCGTTACTACTACGAAAATGACGGCATAATGACTTATCGCAACATCAATGAAGTGATGTTGTTTTCATTTGATTATCAGCCTGTGCAACTCGACAGCGTGCTTGTAACTGGAGATGGTGTCATGACGCCAGTCTACGACACAATTGGGAAAAGAATAACATCGACAACATCATTCGATATTACAGCGAACGGTTATTTTAATGACGGAATTGTTTTAACCATGCCCCAACAGTCATACAAACTGGTTAATTCAAATAGCCATGGTGTGGTTATTCCTTATAGCATAAATTGCGTTCAGTGTGACCCTAGTAACTTAGTCAATGAAGGGGAATTAAGGAATCAAACCACGGCTATTTCAGAAGGTGCTGGAGTGCAAACAAGTATCAGCTTCACGTTGGACTTTGATTACGATATCGAGGGCAGCTCAGCTGTTTCCGGTGATTATTTTGATGAAGTTACGATCATGTTGGAGCCTGGTATTTAATATGAAAAAAATAAACCTAATGACATCGATTATCGCTGTGTTCTTATCCATTAGTACGTCAGCGAAAGATTTGCCTATCCAGATGAGTGGTGGTATGACGTTTTCTGCATTTGATGACAACATGGGTCAGACTGAAGCTCTTGGTTATAAGGCCTCGGTCGGATATAACATTAATGAAAACGTACTATTTGAGCTAGGCTATGCTGATTTTTCTGCCTTTTCTGACCCTGAAATAGATAGCCTCCGAGCGGTGATGATTGAGACAGATTTACTGTTACCTGTCAGTGATTTTGCTTCATTATATGCAGGAGTCGGAGGGGCGCTTTCTAGTGATGATACCAATTTAACGGCATCACTTGGTCTTAAATACCAATTGAGTAAAAATTGGAGCGCCGACCTTGGTTACCAAGGCGTCTTTGATTTAGCTCGTCAACAAGACGATCTATACGCATTTAATGCACTGTTGGTTTATCGTTTTTCAAGCCATGAAGCCGCAGAAGGCCTTTCAGATATTAACCCAAGGCCCAATGTTGACCAGCTTGTTGAAGAGTCGACCCAAGTATCAAGGCCGAAAACCCAATTGGCGTCTATTGTCCCAATTAAGAAGGCGCCATCGTGTCAGCAGCGTTTAGTTGAATACCGAGTGGTTCCTGGCGACTATTTGCACCGAATTGCAAGAGCATTTGATAGCTCACTTGATGAATTAGTCGAAGCAAATCCAAATCTTAATAATCGTGATTTGAATTTGATTTACCCTGAAGAGAAAATACTTTACCCGAAAGTTAGCTGTTTAGATTAAGTTGCCTTCCTTGAAACAGAAACACTGCCATTTTGGGCAGTGTTTTTTTTCGTAGCTATAAAACTTCGACTATCTCTAAATATCACCTGTTAAAAATCGATTTTAGGAATGCTATTTAGTTTACTTTAAGGTTGTCTATAATTTACCTTTCAATTAATTAACTTAGAAAATGGAATAATGAAATTAAACTATTTACTTGTTTGTACAGCATTAATATCATCAGCAACCGCATACGCTCAGTCAAACCAAAGCGATGTATTTGTCGGGCTACAATCCGGCTATAACTTTGCAGATGAAGTTAAAGATGTTGATGAGATGAAAGACAGTTGGCTTCTCGGTATCTATGGTGGCTATCAATGGAACAAGAACTGGAGCGTTGACCTCGGTTACCAACATTGGGACACCTTTGATGCTAACAACAATGCCTCAGACATTGAGACAAGTATCATCCAGTCTGGTGTTCGTTATGATTGGGTGTTTTTAGAACAATGGTCTGCGTTTGGTAAAATCGGTGCTGCATATTGGAATTTAGACAATAAAAGCAATCAGTCGGGCAGAAAGCAGAGTGACTCAGGCGTTTCGCCAATGGGTGAATTAGGTTTAGCATACAATATTTCAAGACATTGGCAGGTGAATACTAGCTACCAATACGTTCATGAGGTAGGTGATAACTCACCTTCGATTGGGTTGTTTAATAACCACAGCGCATTGTTAGGGTTAAAATATCGATTTGGATTAGGTAAGGAAACATCGAATGAAGTTATTGAGAGTCAGCGTCCTAGTCAACTAATCGAACCTAACGTTGTTGAAAGCAAACTAAAAGAAGAGGTCGAAAATACAAATAAAGTACCTTTAGTGCTACCTACTAGCGTTGACATCGATTCGTTTGCCGTGTCGAGTTCTGACTTATCAAAAGTACAGGCCTTTAAGGTAGATAAAATCATTCAATTGATGAAACAGAGGCAAGAGTTGCAAGTGATTATCGTTGGCCATTCTGACAATGAAGGTTCGGAAACTTTGAATAAGCAGCTAGCAGGAAAGCGTGCAAGTAGTGTTGCTCAATATCTTGAAAACGCACAGATTAGCCGTGATCGAATGAATGTTTTTTCTGATGGCGAGACCAACCCAATAGCAGATAACAATACTAATGCTGGACGTGCCAAAAACCGTCGCGTAAATATTGGGTTTGCTTATAACTAGATGATTATGGTGACACAAGTACAAAGGGCACAATCGTGCCCTTTGTACTGTTTTCTTTGTCTTACATTTTATCAACCACATCAATCCCGCATCCCGCATCTTAGAAATTCAGAAATGCCCAATACCTTCAAACCTGAACGCGCGATACTCCTCATCAATCGAGCTACTCACCTTTTATCGGTTGGGCTCGTAAATATGCCAATTAATACCTCAGTTATATACATGAAGGTCAAATATAAGAGAGCGGAGTAATGATCGGATCAAATATTTTAAACATGTATGTACTCATTCTTTTCGCGCTTGGTGCTATATACGCACTCAGTAAAATAGACGAGTAACATCAATAAATATATCATTTTTAGTAGAGAGAAACATGATAATTAAATCTAATCTATTCACAGTATTCGTAATTAGTGCGGCAATGACTTCTACCGCAGCCAATGCTTTTAATGTCGATAAAATGATAGTCGTCGCGGATCAAAAGGGCAATGGTGTCGTGACACTTATTAATGACGAGCCTCGCTCGATTTTTGTTGATGGAAAAGTAGAAGAAATTCAAGTGGTTGATGGTGACAAGATCGTTCGCCATCGTTATACAAGAAATAACCTGAATGATTGGAAAATATCTCTTACGCATCCAAGGTTAGTTTTAAAACCTGGTGAAGAGAAAGACGTGGGTATTCGTAGTTTATGTCACAACATGTCTTGCGATAACAGCAAAGATTTGATGTTTATGCTGCCATTTACTCCTAGTCGTTATAAAGAAGAGGGAGAGAACATTCACGGTGTCGAGATAAACTATGGTTTTTCACCAGTTTATATTATCCCAACGACAATGCCAAGTTTTGATTATAATATTTACAATCAAGGTGACAATTTGCGCATCGATAATAAGAGTAATACGTTAATTTATGTCGATGTTAATTCATGTAATATCGATAATAAAGTGCAATGTAAGCAAAAATTCACTGTTATGTCAGGCAGAGATAAAACGTTTCCTCTATTGAGTGGTGTTCAAAGAGAGCAGCTTAATGTGACTGTCACGTCTTATGATAAGAGTTACTCTAATGGAATGAAGTTAATTAACTAAGAGTGGGTGATTGTATTGTAAATTATTAGTGTCTATTTAACTGATTAATTTTAATTTAGGATGGTTGGTCTTTGATAAATTTAAAAATAACAGACATGGCACTTTGATTTATAAAAAAATCACATATGCCCAATGTATTTTTGTTGGCAAAGGGTAATATGAAATTTAAAAATGTATGAAGAAATTAGTGAGAAAAACTATGAACGACTTAAATAAAAACTTGAGGTGCGGTATAGGTCCGAGCTTAGCTTTTGCAGTAACACTTGGTCTTGTTGGGTGTGGCGGTGGCGGCGATGGCGGCGAAAGTAGTACCGGGCAGTCTTCTGAAACTCAATTAGCAACAGTTTCAGCTCAAAATGCCACTTACTCAACTGGTTATTCAGAATTATTTGAAGTTGACCTATCATCAAAGGTCTTTTCATCTACTGGCGGCGGTTTTGCGCTGAGTGAAGTCGAGGTCTTGTCTAACGATAATAGCTGCCAAGTAGAAAGTATGACAGAAACTGGGTTTGTAATTCAGGCCTCTGATACCAAGGTGTGTGATTATCGGTATCATGTGACCCCTAGAACATTGTCGCCAATGGGACGTGTAGCTGAAGCGCCAATGGCAATGAGCAATAATAGTAGTGGAGAAGATTCGAACTCTGCGATCGCACGCATTGCGGTAAGTAGCGATCCTAGCTCAACCGAATTGGTTCCAGTGAGCGCAACAACACTGATTAACGAAGATGTGAGCGTTTCACTGAAAAGCGAACTGGATAAAGTTGGCTTTACGTTAGGTGACGAGTTTGTATTAACGGAGCTTACACTGCCGTACGCTCGTTCTAGTTCAGTTAAAATAAATGATACAGATGATCAGGTCTTGGAATATACACCGCCGCAAGGTTTTACCGGCATTGACCGTGTGCTCTATACCTTCGAAGATTCAGGGAACGGCTTAGTATTAATGGGTGTTTTGGATATCGCAGTAGGCTATGAGGCGAACCAAGGCTTTACGATTAATGATCCTATTGAATATCCCGATGCTGTTAACGTCTCTACGGAAATAGAAATCGACATCAGTGAATTTGTAACATCTGATGATGGTGATGATTATCAATTAGTTTACGTTAATACATTCAACGCCGAAGCAGCCTCTAAAGATCCGCAGAACACCGGGAACAAAAAGATCGTCTTTCAAGCATCAAAGCCGGGCTATCACTACATAAGTTTTGCCGTCAGTGATCATAATGGCGTTTATGATATGGGTTTGATTCGTGTAGAGGTTGTAGACCCAAATCAGTCAGGTAAATGGGGAGACATTCCTTATTTAGCGGATGTGTTTACTGCGCCCCTTACTGCGGTTGACGCAGCAAATCAAGGCCTAGCTTACGATGCCAAACTCAGTGATACAGCGTACTCGCCGGCAATCGACATGGCAGGGGTGCGTTACCCAACAGCGGTAGAGTATTGTCAGCAAAGCGGTGCTTCGCTGCCAACGGTAGAGGAACTTTCGCAGATGGGAACAAACATCAATGTGCAAACTCTGCACAATTGGCCTGCGGACTACACGTACCTTGCTTATGACGATGTGGCTGAAGAGGCTAAGTGGGTAGACTTGTCTGACAGTGGCAGCGTTCAGACGGGAGCCCTTAGTCCGACAGGCTATTACTATGCGACATGTTTCAAGCAAGGCCTGATTCAGGTGCAACCTGACTCAAGTACAGAGGTGGTGGCGAATGGTACCGATGTTGGTACGGTATCTGTGGAGCTGAAACTGGGCGATGAAGTTAGGCCAGATACGCAAATCAGTGCATCGGTCTCTGGTGATTACGCAACACTTTATCCTGAGACGCAAACAACCGACAGCCAAGGTATCGCTGAGTTTACATTAAGCAGCACGAAAGCTGAGACGGTGACTGTAACTTTTGATGTCGGCGGTGTGACTCAAACTCATGAAGTAAAATTCATTGGCGATGAAAAGACCGCAGGTGTGACATCAGAAGCGACGATCAACAACGCTTCCTACACCTCAGTTGAAGGTAACCAGGTAACGGCAACCCTGAAAGATGCCTATGACAACCCGGTAGAAGGTTATTCGGTTACGTCAGAGGTAAGTAGCGGCGAGCACCCTGACACGTCCGAGATTGTCAAACCCCTTTTGGTAAAAGAGACGGAAAACACAGATTCGAAAGGTGAGCAAAAAGTCCGCGTAACATGGGATCCGCAGTATCAAACGCCGAACGCCAACATGACGTTTAGCGTGAACTCGTCTTACACCACCACAGATGGCATGACTTCTGATTCAACCAGTCAAGTGACCTTTAATGCCTACCTTTGTGGGGGGCAAGTCGGCGATGATGATAAAGCAAACGCCGCGGGTGACTGCATCAAAGTGGCGGAAAACGGCGGAAAGCTGTATACCGGAAACCCAAGTGTCAGCTTTTTACAGGCTATAGACTACGCTGAGTATAGTGGTACTTACAAGGAGTCTGGTGACCGCGGCCCTACTAACGGTGTGTTTGCTCGTTTCGATCCCTCTAAGGCCGTCCAACTTTGTACTCAATATAACAACATTAACCTCCTAGGTAAGAGTAATTGGCGTTTAGCAACGAAAGATGAGTTGGTGAGTCTTTATAGCACCCATTCAAATATGTTTACTGCGAAGGGTTGGGCGGCCAACCTCTACTACAGGTCGTCGACGCCTCTTGGTTCCACCCTCGACTACACCGTGTACCTCTACAATGGCAGCGTCAACAGCACCAGCGCAACCGGTCAGCTCTACGCCTCGTGCGTTTCAGGTTCTTAGGGTTTCACGTTCAATGTTTAGAGTTTGCGGCCCGCAGGGCCGTTTTTTCTTTTTAAAAAATTAAAGGTTTATTTTTAAACTCAGTAAGGATAGAGATGGATATTGAAACAAAACTCAAGCTGAGTCAGCAACAAGGTAAAATCATCGGTATTCATGAAGGCATATTTGTTCGCTTTTATGACCAAGCGCTCTACGCATGGCAGCAGTGGGTGGAAACTCGCCCCTCTTTGCCTGCTTTAAAAGTCTCGGCTAAAGTGGTGAAAAAAATCGGTTCACAATGTGTTCTATCGGGTGGGTTACCCGCAAGTAGCCTTGCGAAAATAGGCGTGTATCCTGACAAAAAAGGCGTCATCAGTATTGATTTTTGTGCCGATATGTCTAATTGGTCATCCATATAACGAACGTTACCTTTTACTTTAACTCGTGCTCAATAAAGTGCTCTAGGTCATTGAGGTAATAATTACCCATTATTGGCTCGTGACGCTACCTATCGGCAGGCCTACCCTTAGGTAAGGCGCTTATGTTTAGGGATCGCGTGCAAAAGAAACTGCTCCCCTGTTCGAGTAAGAGCTTCACGTGCGGTATCGTGAGTAATAATTTCCTTGGTTACTTCAATAAGGCAACGCTGTTTAAGTAGGGTAATGGTGGCATTGGCAACAAGCTACTCTATTTTATTGAGTAGAAGGGATTCATCTATCTGGTTAAAATAGCTGTATATGTCCAACGACATTGCCCATTGGAGCTTTGGTTGCCTCATTAATTTTTGGCTTTTTTCTATAGCCGCGTAGGTTCCTTTCCCTTTACGGTTTGCGTAAGTGTCGTCAATAAAACGCTTTTCCATTAGCGGGATTAAGTGACTACACACCCACATTTGAGCAATTCGGTCTTTGAATGAAGGGGCATAAACCTCTCTGAGTTTAGGTTCGGTAATGGCGAAGTGTTGGTGGGCTCAAGGCATACGAGCCGCTAAGTATGGCATGATAGAGCTCGTGGCAGTGTGTTGTAACTGCAATGTCTGTGTGGCCTTTTGTTGGCTACGACCTGCAAGTTGCGCACTACGGAGTAACTCAGAGACAAGTTTGTGACGAATTGACTAGGGATAATTATGGGGCAAACTCACGGGAAAACACGTATTTCGTCAATTTTTATGCAGACTGTAGCCAACCCTATAAATGGTATTAATTTCAATCCATCCACCTAACCTAAGAAGCTTCTTTCTCAAAGACATGATCACCATATTTAACGCATTATCACAAACGTACGAATTGGGCCAACCAGTTTGGAGCAGGTGATATTTTGTTAAATGTTCCCCTTCATGAGCGAGTAACTCTTCGAGAACTAAAAATTCACTGAGTGTGAGCTGGATGGGTTTTATCGTTGGGTGGTCGGCTAGCGAAATTCTTAGCGACCCTTTATGTAAGATTAAGTGCATAAACAAACAGCCAGTTTAATTATCATACCCGTATTATTTCTCTTCTGTGCTTGAGGACAAGGTCGGGTTGCATATTAAATTGGTTGTTATGCCTACCTAATGGCTTTTCATTTTAACTTACAGATCAAATGAGACCATCTTGTTCTCTGTTTTGGTCGTCGTGGTTACTTCACTTTGTTTGAGCTCTAGCTTGCAGCGTTCACTGAGTGAGTCGAACGCGACTTGATTGCTAATAGGGTTTGAAGCGCAGTCAGAAGTCGGTACTTTCCCTGTCCAACGCACAGTGACATTTGCGGCCGCCGAGTGAAAAGAGATAAGTGTTGATAATACTGCTGTTGAAATAAAGAGTAACGAACGCATATTTAGGCACCTTTTGCCATTGCTGTATTCATGTGCCTAGTTTGGTAGCTATAGGGCAGGTTGTAAAATAAATAGTTATAAATTCAGTTGCATTGAAACTTGAAAAGTAATTTGTAGCAGAGGGAATAATAGGAAACCAAAATAAAGGCTGGCAGTGAAAATTAAAACGGAGTGGGCGATGAAAGGGGAGGTTAATCTAAGGACGTTAAACTTGAGGGAAATCATTTAAGGGCAACGGGTTAGCCTAATGAACCGTAGTTAGGAATAGCCACGGCATCAAATTAACCGCATTTGGAATTAACAAGAATCTAAGCTTCGTAGGCTAACAATAACTTTGAGCTTGGGTGCGCAATGCATTTTTTAGCTTCGTCGGCAGTTGTGAACGGTGTATACCCTGGATAGCACCCTCTAACGACCAAACCAATTCGATGGTTGGCTTATGGCGGGTATGCTGTTGGATAGCCTCTACAGCCCCAATCGTGCCCAGATTTTTGAGTTTCTCAATGGAGTTGATGCCCGCTTTCTCAAGAAGTTGCTCGGTTGAGAATCGCATGTTGGGTAAGTCTTTGAGCCTTTCTGGCTCAGAAAGATAACTACTACGTGATCTTTTTATTTGGTCTAGTGCGAATTCCGTTTCACATAGGGTTAAAGAATACTTGCTCCAAGGGCTTGCTGGTAACTTGTAATAATCCGCATTCTGACATATTCCTAGTGAGATTGCATTCACCTTGGGATAGTTTTTGTTAATAAACTAGCTTTCTTGTGCCGATGTACCTCTGAGATACAGCTCCCCACTTTTATGTAGCACGAGCAAGACGTTATCTACATAGAAGGCCGTTACGCCAAATATTTGTTTTATAGACACTCGACCTAATTGTTCCAAGTGTCTAAAAGTATGTCTGAAAAGATGAGCCATTATTTTTATTCGATGATTGTACATAGTCACTTTTATTATCCAAATATAGCCGCGTAGTGAATATGGCATAAGTCAAATTAAAAAAACAGTAAATGCCATGGGCATGCCGGTTATTTAAATTCTCGATCTGCCATATCAGTTTTGTAACAGACGTTCAAAATTAAGGGTTTTCATGGAAGGCGGGAGAAATTGGTATGTATAGCATTGACACAAAAGTATTTTTTATGGCGACGGGTTGTAACTTTCAATCGGATATTGGCGTTCGTTTTCGTCAAATTGTTATTAGGAGTTTGCACAAGGTTAGTGACGATATTCTTAACGGGAGTGAGTCCAATCGAGCGCTTGCCCATAAAGTGAAAGGCATTGCGTTATCTTGCGGGGCTATAGAGATTGCAAGAGTTTGTCTCAAGTTGGAGCAATATGACGCGGTAATCAATGAAAGTGCCGGGAAAAAGATTTTGATAGATGTCTCTAACGCCATGATTCGCCTTTGTGACGCTTAAGTTGGAGGGTATGAACGTGTCATTCAAAAACAAAATCATTTTCACCAACGCAGCAATACTGGTTCTATTTGTGGTATTGCTTACGTACTCTGCTATCGAAATCGTCCAGGTTTCTTCACAAAACCAACTTGAAGAGATAAAGGAGAGCATTACTGGGAATAACAAAAAGCTTCTACTTACCTTTGTGAAAGCTCAAAGTGTAAGCCTTGATAAAGAGGTCGAGTTGGTCACTGAGGAAGTGGGTCATGTGGCGATTGATTTTGCTCGTGATTTTGTTAATGAATCGAAAAACGAGGCACTTCGTAATATACAGTTGGCTTATATCAATACTAAGCTTAAGCCCTTTATCAAAAAGGTCCGTTTTATTGACACTGAACGTAATCAAGAAGTCTCTATCACCGAAAATGGCATTGAAAGCCGCTATATTTCTGTCGATCTTAGTCGCATGATCCACTATAAGAATCTCTATATAGATAAAGAAGTTAAAGAAAAGCGCGTCGTTAGGTTTACCATTTATATTCGTCCAGAGCACTGGGATAACGCGTTACTCAAATTTGATGTCGATTTAGAAGATTTTTCTCGTTCACTGACTTTTGAAAATATGATCGATGAATTCCAATATCGTTATTTCTTAATAGACGACAACGGCAAGCTTATCGCGTCGAATCTACAACAGAATGTTGACCAATTGATGTCTGAAAGTGTTTTTGATGAACAAACTCAGAAGAGTGTCGAAAGCTATATCATGTCATATAACTTGGGTAGTTTTGTGGTAAGTGGCGAGAAGGGCGTGTTCAATGTCACTTTTGTTAAGAACCGTCTAACCGGCTGGAGGTTAATTTTGGTCACGCCAGAGCATGTGATTCGTTCTAGCTATGTGACCACCGAAGCGCTGGTTTTATCTGGTGATAACTCGTTGATCAAAAGCCTGTTCTTCGCCTATATCCTTTTGCTTGGTTTGTTTTTGGCTATTAACTCAATCGCGGTGAATAAGATGCTCGTGCCTATTACTAAATTGATTGCACAAGCTAAACATTTAAAGCAGCGTGATTTTAATAAAGCCATACATACGGTTCACAGTAATGGAGACGAAATTGAGCAGCTTTCTAAGGCTTATTCTGAGGCTGGGGTTCAGATTAAAAATTTAATTGAAGGGCTTGAATATGAAGTTGAAGAGCGTACGAAACAGTACGAGGTAGCAGCGCAAGAGGCGAGTGAGGCGAATAATCAGAAATCAGTGCTGCTTTCAAATGTGTCCCATGAGGTTCGCACGCCACTGAATGCGATTATTGGTTATACGCATATGCTAACTAACAGCAAATATTTTGATGACCATAGCCATCAGCTGAATGGCATTTCGAGTGCGAGCAATACTATTTTAGGTATTGTGAATGACCTATTGGATTTTGAAAGAGTAAAAGCAGCAAGCTATTCATTAAACCCTAAATGTCTGTCGGTGATGAGTTTAATACGCGAAATTGAAAATACGTTTTTGCCGCTTAGCGAGTCTAAACAATTGTCGCTTGATATTATCTGCAACGTCGATTCTTCGACAACATTGATGATTGATGAGCTTCGTATAAAACAAGCGATCAGTAATATAGTTTCGAACGCATTGAAGTTTACAAATAAGGGGGGAGTGACAATCGAAATTTCATCCGACGATAAAGTATTCAATATCTCAGTAAGCGATACTGGAGTCGGTATTCCCCAAGATAAATTGGATGCGGTGTTTAACGGCTTTGAACAGGTTAATCAAGAAGATCATCAGTTTGGTTTTGGTTTGGGCTTGGCAATAACTAAAACCATCGTAGAATTAATGAAGGGTTCGTTGCGTGTTGAGAGTGCGCTCGGCACCGGTAGTACTTTTGTTATCTCACTCCCTGCCCAAGAAATTATGGATGTTCTTGAGTGTTCAAACGGTGTTGCAGAGCTGACATATGATATTAGAGAGCGTTTAGACTACACAAGTAAAAAAGCCTTGATCGTTGATGATGTTGAGTTCAACCGAGAAATTCTAGAGTTCCACTTAAACGCGTTGGGTTGTGAATGCATGACCGCGAATGATGGTTTGGAGGCTTTGGCGCTCGCTTCTGAACATGAGTTTGATGTTGTACTTACGGATATTTCTATGCCGGTTATGGATGGTATTGAGCTTGCTTCTGAGTTAGAAAAGCGTAAGCCATCGTTGCCTATAATTGCCGTTACGGCACGGGCCACCATTCAAGAAGAGTCTCGAATGAACCAATACTTTTCGTGCTATTTAACCAAACCGCTTAACCCGAGCGATTTAAAGCTAAAGCTTCATTGCGCTTTATCAGGTGGTACTTGCTAACTTAGTTAAATACTCCTGCCAATAATCTGAGGGTAAGCAATCTTCTGATCTTCACGTGTTATTTTCATCTTTTTTTTTGACAGTTATGATGAGCATTGCCATCAAGGCAATGCTCAAACTGTTATGAAAATAACACTCATCCAATAAGTGTTGATTGTGACTGGTTAGGCATTTCTAAATTATTCAATCACAGTTTGCCCTTAGCTTTTGTTCGTATTTAATTAAAAATAAGCTAAACCACAATAAAAAATAAGAAAGTAAAGCTATGTTTGGAAATATTATACGTACGTTTCGTGTTAACAATGGTTTCTCTCAAACTAATTTTGTTGATGCGATTCAAAGAAGTAGCTCTAACTTTAATAACTTGGACGTTGTAACACTAAGCCGCTGGGAAAGGGGAGTAACAACTCCCCACTTAAAACGTCAAAACGAGTTACTGGATCTTATTGGAGTCAACATATTTGATGTTTGGGAATCAAACGACTCACACTCAGTCCTCACAGGGTTAACGAATAAATTTAATAACAACGGTTATATTGACATGAACATGCACGTCCAAACAGAAGTAACGACGATAAACTCAAATAATTCCTTTCTTCTGGGAAAATTAACCAAATTAATTGATGTCATATTTGAATATGAAGATAACGTTATTCTAAGTAATTTAGAAGATTTAGGTCTGAGTAGAAAGGCAATTATTGAAAAAATAATAAATCAATATTCTGGGGAACTAACGCTTGTTACGGTTAATGGGCAATTAATTGGGCACTTATTAAGTGCCAACTATAAACTTGCAGTAGATTTTTTTGAGACAGTCTTAGTATCTAAAGAAGATAGAGCACATTTAGTGGTTACTTTTAACTGTACTCATTATTCGTCATTTACAGACACAATGGGCAGAGAGGCCTACAAGTATCTACAAAGCCTAAATCCAAACAAGGATCTTTATATACTGTTGAAAAATAGGAGGATTTTTGATCTGTTCTTTTCGTTGGGCTGTGAGTATCGAAGTGTAAGAAGTAACGATAGAACAATGAAGGTCATGAATTTGGATTCAAAGAAAATGAAATCACAACGCTCTTGGATGGATATTATTGCAAACTATAAAGGTGAAGAGAATGAATAACACAGTATTGATTGTTGACGATGTTGAGCTATCAAGAGAAGTCATTAAAAATGCGGTCTCTTCATCTAATAAAAAAACATCTGTACAGTTTGCAGAAAATGCGTTCGACGCAATGAGCAAAATGAAAAACACATCATTTGATTTGGTTATCATGGACATTATGATGCCCAATGGGGATGGATTTGAACTCTTGAGTATGATGTCGCAACAAAATATTGAGTCTAAAATAATCATTACTTCAGGTTTGGATAAATCCATTGTTAGCTCGGTGAGCATGCTTGGAAAGCTCTATGAGTTAAATGTTGTCGCTTCATTAGAAAAGCCTATTTGGTCTAACCAGATAAGCGAGTTGGTTGATAAAACACTTGAAGTTGAAACCATAACTAAAGGCGAGAATGGCTTTGGTCATCGTGCGACAATCATTGATGATGACTTTCCTATAAACCTGGTTTATCAGCCGCAAGTTGTTTCGGATATAAATGTGATTTCGGGGCTTGAAATGTTGTCACGATGGTCTGATGTAAACGGGACCTTACTTCCACCGAGCTATTTTTTGCCAGTAATTGAAGAGCTGGGAAAGCAAAAAGTTTTTACCAATATCGTGATAAATAAATTTATTCAGGATTATCACCTTTACTTCAGTGAATTGGACAAATCGTTGAGGTTCTCGATTAACATCGATCCTAATTTGCTGATTGACGAATCTGTTGTCGATAACCTACTTGATATTTATAAGCAGGGTATTGAGCATACTATCGTTGTAGAGCTGACGGAAAAGGGTCTTTCTGGTAATATTGAAAAAGAATTGTTGGCAAATGTTTTACGACTTAGGCTGAATGGTTTTGAGATCTCTATAGATGACTTTGGGATGGAAGCGTCGAATATTGAACGTATTGTCAAATTGCCTATTAGTGAGATAAAGATAGATAAAACCATTACATGGGGACTTTGCCATAACATCGATTACATGCAAAAAATCGATGAAGTTAAGAAGCTCGTTTCGGTTAAAAACGCGCGTATTATCTATGAGGGTGTTGAAAACAAAGACACCTGTGTGTTTCTGGAAGCTCTAGGCGGCTTTAACCAGCAAGGTTTTCTTCATGGGGTTCCATCACTACCAGAAATTGTGGTTGAGATTCTCGCAGAGCAAAAGGAGCTAGATTACGTCGCTTCTGAATATACTTCTAATCATTAACAACGTATTAGGGTAACGAGCCAAAGCCAACTCAATGGGCTTTGGCTCTTTTTATTACTTACCACACACCGAACAATTAGGCATCTTTATTAAATTCATTTCACGCCAGCTGTGAGACATGGCATCGAGAATCAAAAGTTTGCCTTGCTTTGGTTGTCCAAACTTGGCAATAACCTTGATAGCTTCCAAAGCCTGAGCCGCGCCTACCATGCCAACAACAGGTGCCATCACACCGGCTTCAACACAGCTTAGAGCAGCGTTGCCAAATAGAGCGCTTAAACACTGGTAACAGGGTGCGTCAGCATCTTGATAAGTGAAGACACTAATCTGACCTTCCATGCGAATCGCAGCGCCCGATACAAGTGGCGTTTTTGAGGCGTAACACAAACGGTTAAGTTGATTGCGCGTTTCAACGTTGTCGCTGGCATCAAGTACTAACGAATGCGCTTCAATGAGCTTTGCTAGTGCCTCGTCATCAAGTCTGTGGTCGACCGTTTCAACTTTAAGGTGTGGGTTTAACACCTGTAATGATTCAGCGGCTGAAACGACTTTCTTCTTACCAATATCAGCATCGGTGTGAAGCACTTGTCGTTGCAAGTTTGAAAGCTCGACAACATCGTCGTCGATCAGCATTAGCTTACCAATACCCGCAGTCGCAAGGTATTGAGCAGAGGCACAGCCTAAACCACCCGCACCTAACACCAAAATCGAGCTCTGTTTCAGCGCTTCTTGACCCTCAAAATCAAACTGCTTGAGAATGATCTGGCGGTTATAGCGAAGCATCTCTGCGTCAGACAGTATTTCCATCAGCAAGCCTCGTTAGTAAAGCGTGGAGTTAAACAGTTGAATCTGAACCGTTTCACCGACTTCAACACGGCCACGTTCGCGCTCTAGTACCACAAAGCAGTTTGCTAAGCTCATTGAGCGGAAAGCGCCAGAGCTTTGGTTACCTGTTGTTTCTACTACAAACTTACCGTTTTCAATCGAGTAAATACCACGTTGATAATCAGTACGGCCTGGGCCTTTTTTGAATGCAGATTTAGTGATCGCAGGAATCGATTCTGGTGCTGTCCACGCAGTGTGACCGGCAAGTTTAGCCAGCATAGGTTGAACTAACACGTACATGGTCATCATTGCAGACACTGGGTTACCCGGTAGGCCACAGAACCAAGCGTTGTCTAGCTCACCAAATGCGAATGGTTTACCTGGTTTGATTGCTAGTTTCCAAAAGCCGATTTCGCCAAGCTCTTCAAGAATGTCTTTGGTGTAATCAGCTTCGCCGACACTTACGCCACCAGAAGTGACAACTACGTCTGCCAGTTCTTGCGCTTTTACAAAGGTTTCTTTAAGCGTTGCAGGGCAATCAGGAATAATACCTAGGTCAATTGCTTCGCAACCAAACGCTTCAATCAGTGGTTTGATACCGTAGCGGTTGCTGTCGTAGATCTGACCATCTTCAAGAGGCTGACCTAATGGCTTGAGCTCATCGCCAGTAGAGAAGAAAGCGACTTTAGGTTTGTGTGCCACAGTTACATGACTCACACCGAGCGAAGCAATCATTGGAATGTCACGAGGTGTTAAACGTTCGCCACGGCTAAGAACGATATCGCCTTGCTTGATGTCGTCACCGGTAGGGCGAATGTTATTGTTCAGCTTGATGTCGTCTTGCTGAATCTCAATGCCAGCGTCAGTTTCAGCAGTGTTTTCTTGCATGATTACGACGTCACAACCTTCCGGGATCTTTGCGCCAGTCATAATGCGAATACAGGTGTTTGCTGGCCATTCACCTTCAAAAGGTTGACCTGCAAAGGACTTGCCCGCTAAAGGCAGCACTTTACTGTTCTCTAGGTCTGCTAAGCGCAGTGCATAGCCGTCCATTGCTGAGTTATCAAAAGGAGGTACGAAAATAGGGGATAGAATATCTTCAGCAAGTACGTAACCCAATGCTTCTGCCAATGGCAGTGATAAGGTCGTTCGAATAGGTTGAATTGGCGATAGCAGCTTATCTAGTGCTTCTTCAATTGGCATCAAGCCCGGAGCGTCGCAACAGCCCATAATTGAAATCCTTTGATCGTTATTGTTTTGATTTTGTGGTTGGCAATGGTGGTTAAATAGTGATCAGAGCACCTGATTCGCCAACGAAATTCTAGCCACTCTAGCACAGTTTAAGCCCCGTAAATAATGACCTCCCTTAAAATATGGGTGTATTTATTCAAAATTCCGAGTATCCTTGTTTGCCATCCAGAAGGGGTAATAAAAGAGGAAGTTCAATGTCAGGTCTTAGCGAATCAGCGAAGTTGGTTAAAGATGCGCTAGCAAGCCGTGGTTTAGAGACACCAATGAGTCCAAACCAGGTTAGCCGAGAAGAGAAAAAGGAACGAATCGAACACCATATGCGTGAGATTCTCACTCTCCTTGAACTTGATCTTACGGACGATAGTCTGGAAGAAACACCGCAACGTATTGCTAAAATGTACGTGGATGAAATTTTCTCTGGTTTGGATTACGCCAATTTCCCTAAAATTACGGTAATCGAAAACAAGATGGGCGTTCGTGAGATGGTACGAGTAAAAGACATTACCGTGACCAGTACTTGTGAGCACCACTTAGTGACGATTGATGGTAAGACTGCGGTCGCTTATATCCCGCGTGGAAAAATCATTGGTCTTTCAAAGATTAACCGTATTGTTCGATTCTTTGCTCAGCGCCCACAAGTTCAAGAGCGTATGACGCAGCAGATCCTTGTTGCATTGCAAACGCTACTCGAAACCGATGACGTTGCTGTCACCATGGATGCGGTTCACTACTGCGTGAAATCTCGCGGTGTAATGGATGCAACCAGCGAAACGACAACAACAGCTCTAGGCGGTATCTTCAGATCAAACCCAGCAACGCGCCACGAGTTCTTACACGGCCTGCGTTGATTCACTGCATTATTAGATGAATTCAATTTAGCCTCTGTAAATTGATGTTCATTGAAATATATTCTAAGCCTCGCTTTATGCGGGGCTTTTTTACGCCTGTAATGAAGTCAACTGTAATGGCTGAGAATGCTGTTATTCCCTAAAGTGAAGAATGCACGTAATAGGGAATCTGTTGCGGCCAAGCAGAAAAAGCACGCTCTATATCTTAACGTTTGTTGAAAGCATATAGAGCGTAACTAGAATCAGTCGCTGGTGGAGTGCTTAAGAAAGGTTAAACAAACGCTTTAAGTGGTGAACAATACCGGATGGCTTGTTCTCGGCTTGATAGATGCTCAAACCATCGTAAAAACTCGCCATGAACTCTACGCGAATCTCATCATCACTGCTTCTCGATATACGAGACAGTAGCGTAGCGGCTACAGCTGCGTGATCATTGGCTAGGCTGTAATCCATTCCTAGTCGTCCTTGAATGAACAACCACAAATGCGTGACTAGTTTTAACTGTTGAGCGTTAGAGTTTTGAAACTTGTCGCTGTGCTCAGTTCCCACTGTATTATCGAATACATTTTGCATCGCCTCATTCGCTTCTTTATTGCTTTCAAAGCGATAGCTTGCATCGATATGTTCCTTGGTTAGCAAGCCAAGCAACGTCTGACGTGCAGAGTTCTCCGGCTTGTTCTCGCAAGCGTGTTTAAACAAAGCGTGGTTTTCATCAATAAATGACGACAGCTCTTTCTCGTAGCCTGTCGAGAGCGCTTTGACTGAACCTAAACCTGCTTCTTTTAAACACTGGTGAAGCTTGGTTCTAGCTTGTTGTTTAGCTTTGATTTCTTGCTGCGCGTCGGCTTGTTGCTTGGCTTCTTCTAGCTGGCTAGCTGCTGTTTGCGAATTATTCGGGGTTGGACGCTCAGTCATTACTCTGTAGCTCTTCCCACGTTACTTCTGCCGATTGAGTATCGCTGTTAATGAAAGCAGAGTTACCCGTCAGCATGACTGAAAGATCCATCGTACGTTGTGTCATCGCCGCTAGCTGCTCAATACCATCGTTGTCTAGACGAACGATCTGAGCTTTTAGGTAGCCGAATTTACCTTTGTTCTGCTCCCACCAAACGTTTGATTTAGTGTTGAAGCTGAATACGCGTACTGATTTAGATAGGCGAGTTGCCTTCTTAACACGCTCTGGATCGGGTTCGCCCACATCGACCCATTCTAGGATTTGATCGTCTAACGACTTCTGCCATAAATCGGGTTCTTCAATGCTAGACAATCCTTTAGTGAACTCAAGTTCAGGAGATGCATTGATACAGAAAGCCATGATTCGAGCCATCATTCGCTGTTCTGTTTCAGAAGGGTGTTGTGCAACCGTTAGATTGAAAGAGTCGTAATAGTCGCGATTCATATCGGTTAAAGAGATACGAAACTTGTAGATTGTGGGTTTAAGAGCCATTGAGAGGGTGTCTTAGGTAGAAATAGTGAAGGGGAATATTACCTTAAATCTCTGAATAGCGGGTAAAAAAATAGCCAGCAGAGGCTGGCTATTTTTAGAAAGCTTTAAAATACTAGATTAAAGTACTTTGATGCTGTCAGCTTGTGGGCCTTTTTGACCTTGAGATACTACGAACTCAACTTTTTGGCCTTCAGCAAGAGTTTTGAAACCGTCGCCAGTGATAGCAGAGAAGTGTGCGAATACGTCTGGGCCGTTTTCTTGTTGAATGAAGCCGAAGCCTTTAGTTTCGTTGAACCATTTTACTGTACCAGTAACTGTGTTAGACATGATGATATCCTAAAATTAAATTTTTATTTTGAGCCAATTGTGGCACTGATAGCGTGGAAAAGTTTATTGCTATTGCGTACAACACAACGGGGTTACTAGTAATCCAACGAAATGTTTATATACAAAGAACTTTCTTTCTAGCCGGGAACGAGTCTAAATCAAATCAGGGGATAGTCAATCGAATACATAGGGAAAGGTTGCAGAAACTTGGGGGTAGTCAAACTTTGCATTCCTTAAATATCATGGAGTTACAGTTGTATGGTGATTTGTTGTAGTTTTTGTGAAAAAGGTGGTCGAAATTGATGACGAATTTGGAGTAAATGCACTGTTTTAGCGCATTCATTTTTGCAAATTTAAAGTCGCTAACTGGGCGTTGAGCCCACTTTTAACGGCTTATATTTATAAATGTCGTTGTAAGGTAAGTGCCTTTACTTGAACGAGGTCTCGGCTACTTTTTCAAGCGGTACAGGTTGCCATTATCAGTGCTGAAGAAGATGTCTCCGTTTGGTGAAGTTTCGATGTCTCTTATCCTTTCGCCCAAGTCCTCTAAAATGCGTTCTTCCTCGATTGCCTCACCTTGTTCATTGACTGTCACAATATTGATGTGAGTAAGTTTTAGTGCGCCAGCCAGCAGTTTGCCTTTCAGCTCTGGGTATTTGTCTCCTTGGTAAACAATCAAACTGCCCGGAGCGATTGAAGGAACATAGACTTTTTTTGGCGCTTCAATACCATCTTTGGTTTCCGATTCGCCAACGCTGATAGGGCCCCAATACTCTTTTCCGTGTGAGGTGACAGGCCACCCATAGTTGGCACCCGCTTTTATTAGGTTAATTTCATCACCACCGCGAGGCCCGTGTTCAATCGACCAAAGCTTTTGAGTCGGGAAATCGTAATACAGACCTTGTGGATTACGATGGCCAAAGCTCCAAATTTCATTGAGCACTTTGTTGTTATCCGTGAATGGGTTATCGCTTGGTGTGCTTCCATCGGCATTCAGTCGTAATATTGATCCGGCGTGAGTCATGGTGTCTTGGCCGTTGTCTCGATCACCACGGTCGCCGATTGAAAAATACAGGTGGCTATCATCAAAGGTGATACGGCTACCAAAGTGACGTCCGGTGTCCGTTCTAGATTTAGATACAAACACATCTGTCCAATTGGTGACTTCATTATTGCTGTAATTAGCAGAAGCCAGTGTCGTTACGCCTTCACTATCGACGTCTTTACTGTAAGTGACGTAGAACTTTCCGTTTTCAAAAGGGGAGAGTGCGATATCCAATAATCCACCTTGGCCTTTCGCCCATACATTGGGCAGCCTGAACAGTGTGTTTTGATCGCCTGTTTTTAAATCGACATGTTTAATGACGCCTGATTTTTCTGTGACTAACATGGACTTATCGTTGACATAAGCCAGCCCCCAAGGGATCACGAGTCCGTCGGTGATCTTCTCTGCCTGCCATGCAAAGGCTGACGTTATAGGACCAGAGGCAAGCAGCGCCAAAGCACATGAAAAAATACGGTGATGAGTGTTCATTGAAATCCCTTGATTATGAGCATCTAGTGTTAGTCTAGCGCTTGTGACCGATTGGCGGAAAGCCGAGGTTGCTGAAAAGTGACTATTCACATATTTAGTTGAACGCCTATTGTATGATTATACAAGCTCACGTATGTTTACTGTGCCTTTCTCTATTTGATCCCGTCGGAGCATTATGAACAACTCACCAGCAGCATTTTCGCTATTTTCTCAGTTTTTATGTTGTGAGTTAGATACGCACGATTTTTCTTCGAACGGACCTATTAAACGATGAGTCGTGGATTTGATTTTAAATCGATCTTACTTGCGTGTTTGGTCATCAGTATCGGCCAGCTCAGTATGGGCTTGGTGTTTCCTTCTTTGCCTTGGATCGCAAAAGATTTTGATGTCTCGCTAGAGCAAGCCCAGCTTTTGGTGAGTGTGTATTTATTAGGCTTTGGCCCTTCCCAGTTTATTTATGGCCCTATTTCCGATGCTTTGGGACGCAAGAAGGTACTGCTAAGCGGTTTGTTGATTGCCATGCTTGGGTTATTGATGATCATCTTCTTCAGCCATTCGTTTACTAGCATGGTGATGGGGCGATTCCTGCAAGGCTTAGGAACCGGTTGTTGCGCGGTACTTGCTCGTGCTTCTACGCGAGACAGATTCAGTGGGGCAGACTTGCCTTTGGCGATGTCTTACATTGCTATGGTTGCGTCTATAACACCTTTGATCGCGCCCGTTATCGGTGGATTCATTAACTTCCATTTTGGCTGGAGCATGGTGTTTATCTCGCTACTTGGCTATGTCTCATTAGCTTGGGTGGTGTTAGCGTTCAAATTTAAGGAAACCGTCACTCAGGTTTCGGCGATCCCTTCGCCTAAGAGAATGGTTTCTCAATATAAAGAGTTACTCACTTCTCGTTATTTTATGAGCTTTGCGAGTATCGGTTGGCTTAACTTTAGCTTGATGATCACCACTGTGTCGGTGATGCCATTTATCATGCAGAACCAGATTGGTATGACGTCAGATGAATACGCAATGTGGGCGGTGATTCCAGCATTAGGCATGCTTGGCGGAACAGGCTTATGTAACCGTATTCGCCCTATGCTGGGTAACAAGAAAACTCTGTTATGCACACCTGTATTGCACGTTGCTGCGGCCTTGTGGCTGTTCTTCTGTCCACTCGAACCTTTGTATCTCATGCTTGGCCAGTTCTTGATGATCCTTGGTAATGGTATTGCGTTACCTTGTGCTCAGGCGTTAGTGATGTTGCCTTATAAGAAGAACGCTGGCGCGGCGGCTGCGATGTCTGGTGGCGGGCAGATGGTGGTGTCTTCAATGGTGAGTATGGGCCTGGTTCAGTTAGGGTTAGGGGAAGCGTGGCATTTATCGCTCGTTATCATGCTGTTCACATTGATTACCCTGTTTAACATTTTGCGTGGTTTCAGAAGCCAAGAAGCGAGAGAGTCTCAGCTCAGTTAGTTGCTTAGGTAATTAGCTAGCTGCCTGGCTAGTAGGAACGAGAAGGCCATTGAAATGATGAATTTCAATGGCCTTTTTAATGTTCAGCGCTTTGGTTTAAGTTACCAGAATATATGCTATTTTCTGACTGCTTAGGGCTAGTGGTAGTGTTCCGAGCGCAGCTTGCGGCAGGGACGTTAGTTTCCATTATTGCTGGCAGCTACTTTATCTTCTTGCTACTGAAATCTCGAAGAACATAGGTTTTGCTCATGACCGAAAGCCATTGCTAATCAAAGCTACTGGCAATCAAAGCCATTGGCGATAAAAGCTACGGATGAAAAGCAGTGAATGGAGCGATCCATCACTGCTTTTTTGTTGATGTCGTTTGTGTAAAGGGAAAGACGTTAAGCAACACAGGTCTCGCTTCTTAATGTGCAAGTTTGGCATATGTTAATAAAATGTATAACCTAAAGGTCTGACCACTGATAAGGTAGCCACCATGCCAAACCTCGATCGTATTACTTGTTCTATCGATGAAAACCAAATTGCGACGGTTGTGTTGAATCGACCCGATAAGCTCAATGCTATTGATATGGCAATGTTTCAAGGCGTGAATAACATGGTGACTCAGCTGAAAAAGAACACCGAGATTCGTGCCGTAATAGTAAAAGGTGAGGGTTCTGATTTTTGTTCAGGGCTTGATGTTAAGTCCCTATTAACCAGTAAATCTGGGGCGATGAAGCTCTTGTTTAAATGGCTACCGACATTGCCTAACGCTGCACAACGCTTTTCATTGGGTTGGCGAGATATTCCATGCCCTGTCATTTTTGCGATTCATGGTCGTTGTTGGGGAGGCGGCCTGCAATTGGTCAGTGGGGGTGATTTTAGAATTGCTAGCCCGGATGCGAACTTCTCTATATTGGAAGCAAAGTGGGGTCTGATTCCAGACATGGGAGGCGCTATCGCTTTTAGAGAGCTGATGCGTAAAGATCACACCCTTGAAATGGCGATGACGGCCAAAGTGATCGACTGTGAAACCGCTAAAGAATATGGGTTGGTGACCAAGATTGCCGAAGATCCTTACGCTGAAGCCTATGCGTTGGCACTTGAGTGTGCGAATCGGTCGCCAGATGTCGTCGCTGCTAACAAGAAGCTCTACAACAAGACTTGGTGGTCAAGCCCCGGAATGGCTGTGTTCTACGAAACTTGGTATCAGATCAAAGTAGGGTTAGGTAAGAACCGAGCGATAGCAGCACAGCGTGAAATTCATCCTGACAAGCCACGCTCTTACTTAGCAAGAAAGTTCAAATAATGTTTGTACAGGAATAATCGATATTCCCTTTGTTTATTGAGCTTTGCGGTAACCTTAGAGCAATTTAATGTCTAAGGCTAAATGAGCGCTCTGATGAACAAAACTTTTACTTACTCTCTAGCTGCCACTGCAATTTTTACGAGCTTAAATGCATTCGCAAGTGGCCTGTTTTTGCAAGAAGCTGTCGTTGCCAACGCTGGTACTACTGGCGCTGGTGATGGTGTTTACACTCGATCTGCAGCGGCGATGTGGACAAACCCTGCCACTATGTCTCACATGGGCGAAAGCAAAACGACCATCAACACCATGGCATTCGATCTTGAAATGAAGTATCAAGATAACGGTGGTAATCCAGATGGTAAAGCTCATTCCGTAATGCCGTCATTTGGTGCCTTCCACGCTCATCAAGTCACAGACAAATTACACCTTGGTATCGCGCTTGGCGCTGTTGGCGGCTCTAGCCTTGATTACGGCAGTGATTGGGCGGGTGCTGCACTTCTAGAAGATATCACTCTTACTGCAATGCAAGTGAACCCATCACTGAGTTATAAGCTGAATGACCAATGGTCAGTAGGCGCGGGTGTGCAATTAAGTTGGGCTGCATTACAGCAATCATCCTCTCTTTTTACAGCTAAGCAAGACACTGATTGGGCTTATGGCTATAACCTTGGCGTAATGTACAAACCGACAGACAAGCTTAAATTGGGTGCTAGTTATCGTTCTAAACTCGAACATGAATTTAACAATGATGTGAATGTATTTACTGGCGGCCAGCGTTCATTAAATACTGGTATAGATGTACCTGAAATTGTTGATGCCAGTTTGAGTTATGCATTTAATACTCAGCTTGATCTATTAGCTAGTGTGCAATTTCATCGTTGGAGTCAATGGGATAGCACTGTTTTAGATTTGGGTACAAACCAAAATGGTAACCTTCCAATTAATCAAACACTATTGCGCGATTGGGACGATGTATGGAAGTTTGCAGTTGGTGCAGATTACCAACTTAACTCAGACTGGCGTTTGAAAGCCGGTTTCTCTTACGAAACTTCTCCACAAGACGACCCGACAATGCAGTATGTTGATCTTCCCGTTGGTGAGCAGTATCGCTACTCAGTGGGTGCATCTACCTATTGGGATGATATCTTAATTGATGTGTTCTACGAATATGCTGACTTGGGTTCAGTAGATATGGACCGATTCATGGTTGACGGTTCATTCGATGGCCGTATCCACTTTGTTGGTGTTAGCGCGACCTTCTAATGACATTACGTAATCTACTAATCATTACTTTAGTGTCTTTATTTTCAACGGGTGCTTTTGCTGAAGAGAAGCACCCTGATGATCCGACTAAAATCGTAACCAAAGCTGGCGTTGCTTATAACGAAGATCTGCAGTTCTCTGGGTCTATTGGGCTTGATGAAGCGCGAATGATCAACGCTCGTGTTAATGCTGACGGTGAAGAGTGGCGAGTAGGCGGTTCATGGTTGTTGCCTATGGGGATCGTCAATTTCAACTTTAGCCGCTCTGAATACGACAACGATGCTTATAAGAACAACTACAGTATTGGTACGTTTATACCACTGAGTTATTTCGACATTGAGCCGTTCGGTTGGCAAATCTTCCCTATGGCTGGTTACAGCTATAATGACGGCGAAGTAGCGGTTTTCGATGATGATAATGTTGGTTCTGACTATGTATTGATGTCGAGCTCAACACACGGTGGCTACATTGGTGCGTTTGGTTTAAAACGATTACTGATGAATGGTCTATCATGGGCTTCGGTGGCGGTTCAATGGGGTCTGATGATTATTCAGGGTATTGGGCAGGCGTCGGTGCTAGCTACAAGTTGAGTGACGCTCAATCATTCAACTTCTTCACTATTTTTGCTGAGGACGATTTCGGTGAAAATAACAGTGTTGGCGCGTCTTACACCTATGAGTTCAAATAACTGTTAGCAGGCAGAAATTCGCAGGTGGACACCTCTCGTAAGAACCATTGACTTAGTCCATATTAAATTGAACAAAGTCGCTTATTAAAACTTAGCGACTTTCTTTTGTTACCATTTCTCCAATCTTTTTTATCTCTTTTTGATGCTTTCTATATCTTTCTCACATGAGAGTGCCGCTCTCTTAATCTAGATTAAGTTTTCGCTGCCTTATTCTCTGTAGTATCCGCCTGAATCAGTGCCCATGCTTAATGGGTAACTTGCGTAACACGATTTTGAGAGGAAGACACTTGAGCACTTTGTTTACAGAAACCCACATTGGCAAGATAACACTAAAGAACCGCTTCATGAGAAGTGCAACGTGGGAAAATATGGCCACCGAAGATGGGCATATGACAGATAAACTGTACGCTATCTATGAAGAGCTGGCTCAAGGCGAAGTCGGCCTGATCGTGACGGGTTACGCGAACATCGTTGAAGAAGAAAAGCCGAATGCGGGCATGATGGGTATGTATAACGACTCGTTCATTGAAGAGTATCAGAAGCTGACTCAACTGGTGCACGACAACGACTCTAAAATCGTGATGCAGTTGGCTTATGGTGGCACCAAAACCACACATGATCTTGGTGAACGAGTAATCTACGCACCAAGTGAGGTTCCAGAAAAAGGAACTCAAACACTAGGCAAAGCGATGACCAAAGACGAGATCGACTACATTGTTGATGCGTTTGCTCAAGCGTCTTTGAGAGCACAGAAGTCAGGTTTTGATGGCGTTGAAATTCATGCCGCTCACACCTACCTGATTAACCAATTTCTAAGCCCTTATTACAACCAACGTGAAGATGAATACGGCGGTAGCTTAGAAAACCGCATGAGATTTTTGTTAGAGATCTATACCGCGACACGTAAGCTGGTGGGTGATGATTTCCCTATCTTAGTTAAGCTCACGGCATCCGAGTTTTTTGAAGGTGGCGTCACCTTTGAGGAAACACGTATTGTCTGTAAAAAGCTTGAACAAGTGGGTGTGGATGGCATTGTCGTGTCAGGCAATATTCATGGCAAAGCAGACACTATGATTGGCGAGTCGCACGATGGTTTTACCATTCAAGCTGAAGGCTACTTCCATGAGTATGGTCACGCGATTAGCCAAGACGTTAATATCCCAGTGATCACGGTAGGTGGTCTAACGGATTTTGATGCTATCGAAGCGATTGCAAACAACACGGGCATTGAGTACTTCGCGCTTTCAAGACCGCTGCTTTCTGAACCGTATTTAGTGAAGCGTTGGAAGGAAGGGGATAGAAGCCCTGTTGAATGCGAACGATGCTCTAAGTGTCGTACTAAGCGCGGTAACTTCTGCGTGGTGAATAAAGACAGAAAAGTACAGCTTGCACGCATGTAGTCGCTGAGCCCAGCTCCAAGCGAGCTCCGAAGTTTATAGCTGAGTCTAAGTTTTAGCCTGTGTAATCGCGCAGGCTCTTGTTCATTCCGTATTCCACGAAACGAAATTTGAAACCTTATTAATCACATCTTCCTGTCAAATTGGCGCGACTAAACAGTTACACTACGCCTGTAAATTATCCAACCAAGTTATCGATAAAAACTGAGCAAACTTTGAAACTACTTCCTCTTCTTAAGCAACCTCGAATCCACTGACGCCTCTTTAGTTTTAGCGACATTGCTATGATTTAAGCGTGATACTCACTATTAATCCCAGTGAACCCTGTGTTTATAGGGCGTTAGTTTGTGCACCTTGGATTTGCATCGTCGAACATTTTGATAGTTAACGAATAAAACTAAATAGATCATTCAGAGGTAAAAATGCAAAAGAAGCATTGGTCCAAATTCGAGTTGCTGCATGAAGTCGTAACCAACCCCAATATTCATGTAAAAGGTCAACACAGTTATTACAGCGATTGCTGGGATAATGGTTTTGAACAATCGGTAGTGCGCTATTTACACGGCGACGAAGTCAGCCGTCAGTGGGAGCCTCGATGGGAAATCGACGAACTCTATATCGGTGATTATGTCTGTATTGGCGCAGAGGTCGTGATTTTGATGGGTGGCAACCATACCCACAGAGTTGATTGGTTTTCGCTGTACCCATTTATGGATGTCATCGACGATGCCTACATTGGCAAAGGTGGCACTCACATTGAAGATGGGGTGTGGTTAGGCATGAGAGCGATGGTGATGCCCGGTGTGACGATTGGCGAAGGCGCTGTAGTTGCAGCGAATAGTGTGGTGACTAAAGACGTCGCTCCATACAGCATTGTCGGTGGTTCTCCAGCTAAAGTCGTCAGATACCGCTTTGATGAGTTCGTTATTGACGAGCTCATTTCATTCAAAATATACGAGTGGCCCTCAGATAAATTTGAAGCGCTGAAACCGTATTTATGTAACTCAGACTTTTCAAAGTTAAAGCAGGCGATAACGGATTACGACAATTGTTTGTAAGGAGCGATTTAAGGTACGGGTTTAGCCACAGATTTGTGTAAAAAGATCTGTGTCATATTTATATTGAAAAACACGTTAAATCAGTCCGTTACCTTGCAATACTGAACATGGTGTACCAATCTTATTTCATAAGCATGGATAAGGATTGTGTATGCCCGTAAGTTCAATGAAAAACAAAGGGGTGGTGGGGAAAGTCCTACTGCCTTCTTTACTCATAAATCTTCTCTCTCTCGCCGTTCCGTTAACGGTTTTACAAATTTACGATCGTATTTTACCTAACCAAAGTTACGGTACTGCCACTCTGTTGTTGGCGGGTGCAGCGTTGGCTGTTGCCATGGAAGCATTGATCCGGTTTGTGCGTACTTGGCTTTTGTCAGCCGCGGCCAGCAATACCGAGAAAGCGACCTATCAAACTTTGGTTGAAAGAGTAACAACGGCTTCATCAGGCCATCTTCGCCACATTGGTGTTGGCGGCGTGGAAGAGGGGCTGGGCTCAGTATCAAAAGTCAAAGATTGGTATTCCGGTGGTGTGATTGCAGGCTTTATTGATTTGCCTTTTGCATTGATCTTCTTGGGCTTGGTGGCTTACATCGGCGGTGAGCTGGTGGCGATACCTTTGGCAGTTTGGCTGATTACTCTCGGAATCGTTTGGTTATCTTCTATTCGCGTTAAAAGCTTAAGTGAAGAAGCTTCCCAAGATGAGCAGGAGCGAAAAGCGTTCTTGATTTTACTGAGCCAAACCATTCAGGGAATCAAACGCCAGGCCGTTGAGTCTCGAATCTTCAATCAGTTTAAATCCCTCAATAATGTTCGCTCTCAGTCTAAAGCGAGAGAAGAAGAACAGAATGCCTTCGCCCAAGAATGTATTCAGCTTGCTGCATTAGCCACGTCAGTTTTACTCGTGATTACGGGGAGCTTGTGGGTGTTGGATGGCCAGTTAACCACTGGTGGATTGGCGGCATGTTCTATCTTATCGGGCAGAGCCGTCGCACCTTTAAGTGCTTTGGTGGGAGTTCGAATTAAGCTTAATTCAATACACAGTGCTAATCAGGCAATAGAAAAATTGAGTGACTTATCACTATCGGATTCTTCAGATTCTGAGCAAGCCGAGAACTACTTATCTGACTTTGAGACGTTGGAAATTAAGCAAGCGACCGTTGAAAGATACGGTGAACTCTCTCATGCAGATGTCACCTTGAATAAAGGTGAGTTGGTATTGTTAGAGAGTGAAGATCGCCACACCAACAGTCATTTATTGTCGTCGATTGCAGGTATTGATGATCTAAAAGCGGGTGAGTGCTTCATTAACGGAGCTGCAGTTTCAATCGCATCCGTAACCAATATTGTGGCCTACTGTGGCGTTAAAGGGCAGTTGGTGTCAGGTACTATTCTCGACAACTTGTGCGGGTTTGACCCTGAGAAAACGCAAAGCGCCAGTGACTATGCAAAGCGTTTGGGTTTAACCAAAGAGATTACTCGATTACCCGATGGACTAGAGACACAAATTGGCCATACGAGTGCTTCTTTGTTGAGTATGGGTAACGTGAAAATGCTCAATATCGCGGCTCAATTGGCAAGTGATAAACCCATAATCATGTTGGAAAGGCCGGATTCTTCACTTGATTTAGACGCCCTTGGGAATCTAGCTAAGGTGTTGGAAGAAGAAGTAACGGCAGGACGCACGATACTGATGGTGAGCTACCATTCGAAGCTTCGCGAATTTGCTAATCGAATCATTACAGTGGAAAGTCGAGCTGTTACGGTCGACAGCGAGAACAACCAGGAGGCCGTCGTATGAATCGTTTAGATATTGGTAACCCTTCAGGTACGAACAACCGTGCAGATACCAGCGGTCGACAAGAGGTGATGAATCATTTAGAAACTGAGAGCCTTTCCGTTCTTAAGCAGTTGGAAGTTAATGCTAATATCCAGTTGTTCGCACATCAATGGGTCGATGAAAATGGCATTGAATCAATCGACGATATGTTTGCCTTGTTCGACAGGCTTGCACTGCCTTATCGCTTGGTTGCCAACCTAGATGAAGTTGGTGAACATAAATTGGCCTTACTGGTACTTGGTGAACATGAGCTGGTCTCTGGTCATTTAGAATCCAAGCAATTTGTTGCCTTTAATGCCAATGACGACATCACCGATGTCCCTCAGTTTTGTATTGTTATCGAAGGGCCACCATTAGAGAAGGCCTCTCCTGATTGGGTTGGCGAAAGGTTACATGCGTTTCGTCCCATCATTCCTAAATTGTTGTTGGTCAGCTTTATCACTAACTTATTTGCGCTTGCTGTTCCCTTCATCACGATGTCGATTTATGACCATGTGATTGGCGGTGATGCAGGGCATGAGTTGCAAGGCATCGCTATTGGCGCGGCGTTGTTGTTTGTGATGATGGGTTGGTTGAGAACATTACGTAGCCGAGTGTTTGCTTCAGTTTCCAACCGAGTAAGTCGTGAGATTTCTCAATCCCTCGTGCAGCGTCTGCTTCGTAATAGCTATGCTCAAAATCAGCAAACAGCTTCTTCTAGTCAGCAAAACCAAGTGATGCTGTCGGAGCGTATTTCAGGTGTGCTATCGGGGCCATTAGGAAATGCGCTGTTTGACCTACCATTCATTCTTATTTTTGTACTTGCGATAGGTGTTTTAGGCGGATGGTTGGTACTGGTTCCAGTCGTCTCTTTAATCCTTTATTACTTGCTAGCAAAACGCTCGATACGCTCTAGCAGCAAGCGCTCTATGCAATCGACAGTGGCAGGTACGAATCGTCAAAACATGACTAATGAGCTGTCATCCAAGCTTGCTTTTATTCGCAGTGCTGGATTCTCAGAGCACTGGATTCAACGTTTCAAAAAGGCCAATCTTCTTGCTTCAACAGTGACCTTTAATCAATCGGTTCTCCAGAGCCGGTACACCTCGATTTACTATTTCATTGGTGTGGGGTCGACACTCGCCGTGATGGGGTTAGGAATAGGACTTATTTTTGAACAAGTGATGACGCCCGGTGGTTTGATTGCTTCAATGATGTTGATATCTAAGGTGACTGGCCCAGCTCAGGTGTTGGCAAACAGCGCGATGCGTTTTAATAGCTTTAATCAATCCAAGCTGCAAGTGAACCGTATTTTGTCTCAGCCGTCTGAGCGTGAATTCAGTTACCAGCATCACCCGTTACCTGTGGTAGCGCCTAACTTGAAATTAGACCAAGTGACACTGCGCTATCCCAAACAGAGTCGCCCTGCCTTGAATGGTGTGAGTTTTGATATTGAAGCCGGTGAAATTGTCGCGATTACCGGCCCTTCTGGGAGCGGTAAATCAACATTAATTGAAGTGCTGTCTGGCTTGCAGCCTATCCAAAACGGCATGGTTGAGCTTGAAGGCGTTAACCTCGTTCAATACGATCCGCAGCTTTATCGCCACTGGTGTTTCATTCGAGCCGCATATCCTGATTTGCTTACGCTGAGTATTCGAGAGTGGCTAAACGACGGTCACAAAGTCGAAGATCAGAAAATGATCTCTGCAATTGAAATGGTCGGCGGAAAGCGTTGGTTCGAGACATTGTCAGGTGGGCTAGACACCTCCATCAGTAGTATTCAACCGGACAGCCTTTTTGACATGTTGTCTGGCAGCGTCGCGCAGATCCTCATTGATGCAAAAGCGCTGGTTTATGACTACCCAATGTTCTTAATGGATAATCCTGTGCCTGATGCTCACCCAAATGCTAAACGTATATTTGGTGAGTTTGTGCAGTCGAAAAAAGGAAAAGCAACGGTGATCTACACGTCCCACGATCCGGATTTAATCAAGCTTGCCGATAAAGTGGTGGTGTTAAATGAAGGAGCTGTAGTTTATGCAGGCCCATTAGAGCCGGAGCAGTCTTCGAAGCAGGAACAGCCTTCAGAGCCTCAAGTTTCTCAAGAACCGCAGTTATCTGAGCAACCGTTATCTCAAGTGCTACAGCCGTCAACTCAAGAGGCGTCTGCTCAACAAAATGCAGCCCAACAAGAACAATCAAAGTCTAAGCAAGGAGTCGCTAATGACTAAACAATCTATCGAGAAGGGCAAGCGCTACGGTGAACTTGTTGAATCACAAAATACGGCTCGTACATTGGCACTGGCCACATGGTCGGTTGCCTTATGTGTTATTGCTTTTGCCACTTGGTCTGTAGTCACTCAAGTTGATGAAATCGCCAAAGCCAAAGGTGCTGTGATTCCAGAAGGCGAGAAGCAAGTATTACAAAGTGCGATTGGCGGTAAGTTAAAGCAAATTCTCGTTAAAGAAGGGCAGTTGGTTGAGAAAGGCCAGCCGCTTGTTGAGTTTGATGCCACTTTCCAGCGTACCGCCCTTGAAGAGCTAAAGTCCCAACAAGTGACGCTTCTAGCCAGTGTGGAACGTATGAATGCGCTGCTTGAGCAGCGTGAGCCTAACCTTGCTGAGTTTGAGGTCGATTACCCAGAGATCGTCAGCCAACAAAAAGCGCAGCTGAACGCGCAAAAAGCCCTCTACTTCCAAAAGCGTGTGGTGCTTGAGAAAGAGAGCGAGCAAATTGCAGAGCAGCTTCGTAGCGTAGAAAAGGCCTTGCCGAGTTATGAGAAAGAGTTAAATGCGACTAAGCAAGAGTTGAACATACTGGAGAAGGGTTATAAAGCGGGTAACATTTCACGTTTACGTGTGCTTGAAATGCGACAAAAATTGGCCAGTATCGAACAGAAAATCGAAGAAGCTCGTGGTAAGAAGTCGGTATTGATTAGACAAGCTGACAGTAATGACCAAAAAATCATACAGCTTCTGGCGGAAGCGAAAGCTAAAGTGAGCGATGATCGTTCTAAAGCCGTATCTGACTTATCAGCATTGAATGCTAGAGTTCGTTCAAGCCAAGCTAAATTGACGAACACTATGTTAGTGTCACCGCTACAAGGCTTGGTGCAAAGCATACCAAGCACGCAGGATGGTGGTGTTATTCAGCCGGGTGGCACGGTAGTTGAAATTGTGCCTGTCGGAGGGAACGCTGACTTCAAAGCACGTTTGTCCCCAAGAGATATTGGTTTTGTGAGTGTTGGGCAGCCCACTCGAGTCAAGATTGATGCGTTTGATTACAGCCGCTTTGGGGCTTTAAAAGGGGCGGTAGAGAGTATTTCACCGACCACAAGTCAAAGCGAACGTGGCGAGATCTATTATGAAGTTGTAGTGTCGGTTGATACGCCTTACTTCCGTGATAACCCTGAAAGCTTTTCCATACTGCCGGGTATGACGGGTGAAGTAGACATCACAACTGGCGAGAAGTCGGTGTTCCAATACTTATGGAAACCGATTTATACCAATGTTAGCGTGGCGTTTGGAGAGAGGTAAAGTCCTCCACTCTGGCTTGCATAAAAAAGGAGCACATGCCGTGCTCCTTTTTTTATCTAACCGAAGGGGTGATGTTCTAGTTATTTGGGTCTATGTCAGGCAGTCCGTCAACGTCATTATGATGGTGTAAAGAATCATCAATAGATGGGTTATCGGTATGGTGAGACAGCCCATCACTCATACCATCGTCAGTTTGCTCAGCCCCATAAGCACTCTCGGCATCACTGAAAATGATATCGATATCATGCGCTACTGGTACATTGTGTGACGGTGAATCTATAGACGGCGAGTCAGCATTAATACCCAGAGCGTCTAGGTAAGCATGGGCACCAGAACGCTGTTCGTGTTCGCCTATCGCTGTATGTTCTAGGTTTGCCGTCACCTCATCAAAATTAAGAGTAACTTCATCAGGGGTGCTGAAAGAGGCATCCGGTTCATCCGCTTGGCTCATGCCGGGTGCTGGAGGAGGTGATGGAGCGATTGGCGATAAATCCATGCCAGTTAGTGTGGTTTGGTCAATGTGATGTCCGCTGTTTCCATGGACGGATTGCGAGTGCAAATGTAGGTGCACCGCGACTTGTGAGTTTTGATCGCCTCCTAGGGTTAAAACAAACGAGTCGGTTTCGTCTGTACCACTACCGTAAGAGCCTCCTGTATGTGTCTTAACGACGCCTGATGAAGTTTGTTGGTAATCGTAACTCAACTCTCCGGTTGCAGGATTGACATGCAAAGTACCAAATTGACCGTGTAATGCAGTGAGAGAGTGTCCGTGGTGATCTGATATTCCCCAGCCTGTCATTGGCGTAGGCGTTCCTTGGTGAATAATTGGAGGAATTCCGATTGAGGCATGCAGGTCCTGATTGCCTGCACTGCCGGTAATTTTTGCAGGGGCAACTAGGGTTGGCATTGGTGGAACATCGCTGTGTCCATCAATGCGCATTTCAACTTCTTGAGTTGTAATGCCCCCGTGTCCATCATCGACTAATAGAGAAAACTTATCGGTCAATTGTTCACCATTATTTAAAGCATTAACATGGCTATTGCTGTTATTAAGTGTGTAGACCCAAGTTTGTGTATTGCTATTATAGGTAACAGAACCATACTGTGGCTGATGTTGGCTATCAATACTGACAGAATGTTGATCGCTATGATCAACATCGCTGATAATAATTTGCCCAGAGGTCGCATTTGCAGCATCTTCATCAATGTTATGTGCACCTGCGATAACTTCAGAAACTGTTGGTTTATCATTAGTGCCATGCACATTGATGGTAATAATTTGTTTATCACCACCAGCGGTCGTTACTTCATATTGAACCTGCTCGACTTGCCCTGCCGCTAAGTGCTGAATATTGGCATTGGGAACCGAATAAGCCCAATCACCGGCTTTTCCAATGGTCAGATGACCGCCATAGGGATCACTGATCGCATGGGCATTACGAGTGTCGTAAAAATGATCTTCACCGGCATCAGGATCGATAACATTCAACACGCCAGTGACAAATATCGTATGTTGGGCATCACCTTGTACGTGGCGATCTTCTGTTATTTGACCGCTTTTATCTCCGGCGAAGATCGCAGCATCGCCAACTGCCGAGAGTGTTGTTGATGCACCGGTGTGGGTCACACCACCGTGGGCATCTTTGACGTCATAGCTAAAATGGACATCGCCGTTATAGTCTTTTTCTGGCGTAAAGGTAAAGGTGCCATCGCCATTAATTAATATCGAACCATGGTCGGCGTGTAGGTTCTCAATGGATAATTTGCCAATATCGTTATCATCGATATCAGTTGTGTTAGCAAGTAGCAGTGCTGGGGTGAGGACAATTTTGCTATCTTCTAAGCCATTCGCTAAACGCACTTCAGCCGAGGCAATTGGCGCATCATTGGTGCCATGAACGGTCACTGTGATATCTTTTTTAGCACTGCCATCAATAGATTCAACGGTAAAGGTTTGCTGGAAGCTTTCCCCTGCGCCTAAATGTTGGACTTTATCATTGTCAATATCGTATGACCAATGGCCCTTTGCGTTGATATTGAACCGACCACCTTCGGCGGTGGTGATGGTTTGTGCAATAAAACCGGCTTGGTCGTGATCGGGGTCAATCACGTGTAACGTGCCGCCACTGCTGAGCTGATTAGTGGTATTGCCAAAGGAAGTGTGATCTTCGTAAACATGATTATTGAGGCTGGAGTAGGGCGTTACTTCAATTTTTGCTTGGTTATCTTCACCGGTCACCTTCACCATAATGGTGAGCTTTTGACCATCATTGGTTTCGATTTCGTAGGGGAGCTCCATCGACTCGCCAGCATGTAGGCTACCAATGAGATCGTCCGCATGACGATTGGTAACAGCTTCTAATCTGAATTGATAAGTGCCATTAGGCCAAACATCAAGGTGACCAGGCTCAACCCCTTGGCCTAAATACTTCCCGCTAAAAACAAACTGAGTGTTATCACCACTATCAGGGTCAATTAGCTGAAGCTGGCCTCTATAGAATTTAAATTCACTATCCAGCGCTTGTGTTTCAGTGAGCTGAATGACATTAGAAACCAGTGTGGCTTTATCATCTGTCCCGGCAATCGTAAGCGTGGCGGTTTGTTGCGTACTTCCACCATGGCCATCTTCTACTTGATAAGTGATAGCGATTTGTTGCGACTGACCATTGGCCAAATGGTTAAATGCGGGATCAGTGGCATCAACAATTAATGTATGACCATCAGTATCTAAGGTGATACCTGCGGGGATTTTCCCTGCCTGAAGTTGACCATCGATGGCATATTCAAGGTGACTGATGGTTAAAGCGTCGCCGTCTTTGTCTGTGGCACCTACTAGCAGATTGAGGGTGTGATGATTATCGACCCCCTCACTGACACTGTCGGTTAAAGGTGTCACATCAGGGTTGTCGTTAACCGCAGCTAAGTTGGTGGTTGCGCCGGTGTGGGTCACACCACCGTGTGCATCCTTAACGTCATAGCTGAAGTGTACATCGCCGTTATAGTCTTTCTCTGGGGTAAACGTAAACGTACCATCGGCATTGTTTAGAATAGAGCCATGGTCGACATGGAGGTTTTCAATGGTTAGCTTACCGGCGTCATTGGCATCCACATCGACGGTATTCGCTAATAGTTGCGCAGTGGTTAAGGTTTGGCGTGTATCTTCACTGCCATTTGCAAGCACAACTTCAGATGAACAGTAAGGTCTGTCGTTACTGCCGTGAATGGTGATGACAATATCGTGTGTTGTACCATCTTTTGAATGGACTGTAATCGCATCGGTTAGGCTTTGCCCTTCACCAAGCTGGTCAATTGCAGTGCCACGCGTTGTGGGTCTAGCACCTATACCTGATAGATGCCCAGCATCGGCATGGTAATGCCAGGTGCCATCGGTGAGTAAGATTAGATCGCCATAGGTGCCGTGATAGTCGTAACCATTGCTGCCTTGGCGTTCAAATCCTGACTCGCCTACATCGGGGTCTGTGATGGTCAGCTTGCCATCCGCATAGAGTGTTGTATTGCCAAGTGTGGCTATGCCTGAGTGAGCATAGTCAGGTGACATGTCGACACCCGCGCTGCTTTCGGTTATTGAACCAGTATCAACGCCAGCGATTTGGGCAGCATCGCCAACCGCCGAGAGCGTCGTTGATGCGCCAGTGTGGGTTGTACCACCATGCGCGTCTTTCACATCGTAGGTGAAGTGGACGCTGCCGTTGTAATTGTGGCTTGGAGTGAAGGTGAAGGTTCCATCGTGATTGTCTTGAATCGAGCCATGGTCAGCATGCAAATTAGCGATAGTGAGCTTACCTGCATCGTTGGCGTCTACGTCAACAGTATTAGCGATTAGCTCGGTTGCTGTGATGGTTTGAGCAAGATCTTCTTTACCGCTGTTCAGTTGCACTTCACCAGAACAATACGGACGGTCGTTATCGCCATGAACGGTGACAACAATATCGTGAGTGGTGCCATCAGCCGATTTGACGGTGACAGTATCCGTTATCGATTCACCTTGGCCGAGGTGATCAATCTTTCTACCTGTTGCGTCTTGGCCTATGGAAGCGTAGTAGCTCCAATCTCCGTTACTCTGAAGTATGACACGACCATGAGTGCCGTAATAAACGCCGGTTTGGGCATGGCTTTCACCGGAGTCTGGATCAACAATGTTCAGGTGACCATCAGTGTGTATTTCGTCGTTCCATAATTTGCCGATGTTTCCATGCATATGATCTGGTGAGCGATCATCGACGTAGCCACCAGACATTGTACCATCTGGTGCTGTATAGGTATGCCCTTCATGAACATCTCCAGTATAGACACCGCCGATAACGGCAGAATTATTAACCCCTGTAATCGTTATTGAGAGGTTTTGAGTGCTGCTCGCATTATGCTCGTCTGTGACTGTTACTGGAACAGTCAATGTCTTCGTGACACCTGATGCTAACGATTGATAGCTAGAGTGAGCAGGATCGAAGCTATAACTGCCGTCCGGATTAACCACCAAGCCATCAATCTGCGGTGCGCTGTAAGTCAAGGCCGCACCGGTATCAATATCTTGGCCAACCATTTGTCCATTTAGAACGCTTCCACCTTCAGTCACTGAGTGGGACTGAGCATTGATGGTTGGGGCATCGTTGGTACCATGAACCGTTAGCTCTATCGTGTGTGTTGTACCATCTGCTGAGCGTATAATGGCTGAATCGTGTTTAACTTCGCCTTGCGCTAAGTTCTGTATATTGCGGTTGTCGAGGGTATAGGTGTAGTGACCGTCGCGCATGAGCAGTATGTGCCCACCCAGTTTGGTGTCGTAGCCAATACCTTGATAGGTTTGTGAGCCTATATTCGGATCAAACTGTGCCTCTCCCTTATCAGGGTCTTGGATGTTTAATCTGCCGTCGTAATGCAGTTGGTAGTGGGTATCTATATAGCCGCGATCTTCAGTTACTCCCCGTAAGTCTGCATTGGCTTGTGCGTCGGTAATAATCGCGTTATCTGGAGTTGCGATAAGATCAAACTTAGCTTGAGTGCTGACGCTGCCCCCATGGCCGTCAACCACATCATAGGTGAGTCGAATCTCACCATTGAAATCTTTATCTGGCGTGAAGGTATAAGTGCTATCTTTATTATCAGTCAGGCTACCGTGTGTCGCTTGCAAATTTGTCACGTGCAATACATCGCTACTATCCACATCGCTTGCATGTGTTAGCAAGTCAGAAGCCTTGATGGTTACGGGTTGATCCTCTTTACCCGCAGGAAGCTGAGTCCACGCACTGACAATTGGTTTGTCGTTGCTGCCTTGCACATCGATAACGACTTTATGAGGGACTGTCGCTCCTGTTGAATCGGTAGCGGTGATCCAGAATGATTCAGACTGATGTTCACCAGCCGCGAGTTTATCCGCGGCACCGCCGGTTGAATTGTCTAGCTGATAGTGCCAATGACCATGCTGATCAATCGACAGCGTTCCCCATTGACCTTGGGGTTGATTGATTGCCCACGTAACGGTGTCGGACTTATCTATATCAGTCGCGATTAAGCTCCCTGTCGCATCGGGGTTTCCTGCCGTGTTCAAGCCCTGTTCGATCACCGCGCCACTTGAGGTACCTGAGATAGTAGGGCGGTCATTGGTGCCATTAATCGTCACTTTGATGGTCGACGGTGTGCCATCAACGGAAGAGACGGTAAAGGTTTCTTCGACTTTATCGCCGACGTTCAATTGATTAAACGCACTGTTGGCGGTGAATGTCCATTGGCCATTAGCACCAA
>NZ_JBFSSD010000043.1:0-44181 GCF_041466145.1 Vibrio sp. 10N.239.312.D08
AAATGATCAGATCACAGGACTTGGAAAAGGTTCAACTAATTTAGGCAACAACGCCCTTCGGCTACGCAAATGGTTGGGCGGGTGCTCTGTACGGAATAGGCGGTGCTGTCGGCATCCTATTGCTTGCACTTTGGTTTGCTCCGGTTCGTAAACTGAACTTCATGACCATGAGTGAAGAGCTGGCTTATTACGTTGGCGCTAACCGAATCGTAAAAAACGTGGTTGGCCTACTTATCTTTATCGCGTCAATCGGTTGGTTAGGTGCGCACATTCTAGGTGGCGGCATGTACCTAGCGTGGATTGCAGACATCGACCTTAACCTTGCGAAAATTATTATTGCTGCAGCTTTCACTATCTACGTTGTTATCGGTGGTTACACAGCAGTTGTATGGACCGATACCATTCAAGCGATCATCCTTTTTGCTGGCTTCATCTTGATGGCGGTAATGTCTGTTGATCACATTGGTGGCATGGACAACCTTTACGCTGCGATGGACCCTGCTGCTACAAGCTTTTTAGCAATCGATAAACTGGGCATTCTGCCTGCTGTTTCTCTGGCTGTGGTTATCGGTGTGGGCGTACTTGCAACACCTTCATTCCGTCAGCGTATCTACTCTGGTAAAGATGTTTCAACTATCCGTCGCTCATTTGTCGCTTCTGGTGTGTTGTACCTTTTCTTCTCTATTATTCCAGCAATCATTGGTATGGCTGCGCACGCAATCGACCCATCATTGGATAACCCGAACTACTCGTTCCCATACGTAGCTGCAACGGTTCTTCCAGTTGGCGTAGGCATGATTGTTCTTATCGCAGGTCTATCAGCAACCATGTCGAGTGCAAGCTCAGATGCGATTGCCGGTGTATCTATCCTACTGCGTGACGTGTACGTGATGTTCACAGGCCGCGTACCAAACAAAGAATCAATGTTGAACTACTCTCGTCTAGCTTTGGTTGTGGTGATTGGCTTCGCACTACTGTTCGCACTGACGTCAAACGACATCATTGGCTACATCACTAAGATGATTTCAACGGTTATGTCGGGCATGTTTGTGTGCGGTATGTTGGGTAAATTCTGGAAACGCTACAACTGGCAAGGTGCGCTTGCAACACTAGCGGGTGCTTCTGTAGCTTCATTCGTAGTAATGTTAAACGCTGACTACACAGCCTTCTGGGGCAACCCAGTTATCCCATCATGTCTGTTTGCTCTAACGGCAGGTGTGGTTGTGAGCCTAGTGACTCCGGCTAACCAAGTAACACCTGAAATGGCAAAAGCGATTCTTGATGACGAGCGTGCTCTGATGGAGATGGAAATGTCTGAGACTGGCGTACTTGAAGAAGAAGCGGCACCTCAACGTCCTGCAAATCAAACAAGCTAAACCTAGTCTCCACAACTGGTTTGCTTAATTCAGGCCCTACTTAGTGGCAGGGCCTTCTCCCACATATATCTCTCTATTTTAGGATCGGCTATGCCTGCATCTTCTCATTTCAATATTGCTTTCTTTGGCGAATGTATGGTCGAAATCAGCGGCTCTCCATTAACCAAAAAGTTTGGCGGTGACACACTTAATACCGCACTTTACCTTTCTCGCTTAACTCAACATCAAAACCTCTCTGTGCACTATGCGACAGGGCTTGGCAGTGATGAGCTGTCTCAAAATATGATTGATAGCTGGCAACTAGAAGGCATTCAAACCAATTTCGTCGAACGCATTGCGAACAAGCTTCCTGGACTCTACATGGTTGAAACCGACGAGACAGGCGAGCGACACTTTCATTACTGGCGCAACGACGCGGCAGTCAAATCTTACTTTCAAGCTAGTGATCTGAATAAGCTTGAAATCGCCCTGACCGAGAAACAAGTCGATGCGGTTTACATCAGCGGTATCAGTATCGCGATTTTAGATGACGCCTATCGTGAGCGCTTATTCAAAGCTATTAGCGTGTTCTCAAATCAAGGCGGCAAGCTGATTTTTGATAACAACTATCGCCCGCAACTTTGGACGACTGAACAAGCTCAGCATTGGTACGCCAAGTTACTACCATTGGTCGACATTGCACTGATTACCGAAGACGACGACCTGCTGGTTTGGGGCAATGGCGAGAGCGTTCAACAACGCTGCCTTCGCTTAGGCTGCCAAGAGATCGTCATCAAACGTGGCTGTGAGCCATGCAAGATTGTTCAAGTTGAACAAGGCGATGTTGTTGAGAGTTATGTATCCGCGACTCGTGTTTCTAACGTGGTCGACACCTGCGCAGCAGGTGACTCCTTCGCTGCGGGTTATCTGGCGGCGCGTCTTACAGGTGAGAGCACCAATGATGCAGCTGAACTGGGTCACCAACTGGCTTCTACCGTTATTCAATACTCAGGCGCGATCATCCCGGTAAGCGCTATGAATCACTTAATTAAAAAATAGAAAAACAAAGCGAATTTATTATGTCTCAAGAAATGATCAACACACTTAAGCAGTTCAAAGTTATCCCTGTTATTCAAATCAACAAGGTGGAACATGCGATTCCACTAGCAAAAGTGTTAGTAGAAAACGGCCTGCCAGTCGCAGAAGTGACGTTCCGTACCGAAGCGGCAGCGGATTCGATTCGTGCGATGCGTGATGCCTACCCAGAGATGTGTATCGGTGCTGGTACAGTATTAACGCCAGCGCAGATCGACCTTGCGAAAGAGGCGGGCAGCGAATTCATCGTAGCACCGGGCCTGAATCCAAACACCGTAAAACGCTGCCAAGAGATCGGCATGCCAATCGTTCCGGGCGTAAACAACCCAAGCCAAGTAGAGCAAGCGCTAGAGCTTGGTCTTAACTTTTTGAAGTTCTTCCCAGCAGAAGCGTCTGGTGGGATCAATATGGTGAAATCTCTGTTAGCGCCATACGTTGATGTGTCTTTAATGCCAACGGGAGGTATCGGCAAGCACAACGTGAATGACTACCTAGCCGTGGATCGCGTGGTGTGCTGTGGCGGTACTTGGATGGTATCTCCGAAGATGATCGAGAACGAACAGTGGGATGAGATCGCGGTGTTGGTTCGTGAAGCGGTTGAGTTGGTTAGCTAATCATAAGTTTGTGAGCTCATTCGTTTTTCACAGACGATAGGCTTTGAGCTCACGATAAACAACAGCAGTGGCTGAAGGTTCTGTTTTGTGAATCGCCTCCGATAAACAAAACAGAACGTCCGTTATATAGGAAAACTAATAATGAAAAAAACTATATTGTCTCTATTGATTTCAAGTTCAGTAGTATCCCCAATGGCGTTAGCAATGGCTCCGAATACCGATCTAAATTTAATGCCGTATCCACAAACAGTCGAGCTGCAAGCTGGGCAAGTTAAGGTCGACGGTAACTTCAAGGTTTACATCAAAGGCTTTAACTCTGATCGCGTTGAATACACCGCGAAACGCTTTATCGATCGCCTAGAGCGCCAAACTGGCGTGCCGATTCTAAACTGGCAGGTTGATAGCGCAGACGAAGCGAACCTGATCATTGATATCGACGCGGCGCCAAAGTCTGAAGTACAGAACATCGACTCTGTAGAGTCTTACAAAATTACGACTCAGGGTGAGCAAATCACGCTGAGCGCACCAAGCCCATATGGCGCTATTCACGGCATCGAAACCCTTTTACAGCTCGTTGAAACCACAGCAACTGGCTACCATATTCCTGCCGTAACCATTGTTGATGAGCCCCGCTTTCGTTGGCGTGGAGTCTCTTACGATACCTCTCGTCACTTTATCGAATTCGATGTGCTGATTCGTCAGTTAGATGCGATGGCATCGGCGAAGATGAACGTTTTCCATTGGCACTTCTGGGACGATCAAGGTATCCGCATTCAAACGGAATCTTGGCCGCGTCTATGGTCAGAAACCACTGATGGTGATTACTACACCAAAGACCAAGTTCGTTACTTAGTTGAGTACGCTCGTAATCTTGGTATTCGTGTTATTCCAGAAGTTTCACTGCCGGGACACTCTTCTGCTGTGGCGCACGCTTACCCACGCTTGATGTCGGGTGGTGAAGGTCAAAGCTACGAACAAGAACGTGGCTGGGGTGTATTTGAGCCATTGATGGACCCACTTAACCCAGAGCTCTATGAAATGCTGGGCGACGTATTTGATGAAGTGACCGAGCTGTTCCCAGACGAGTATTTCCACATCGGTGGCGATGAGCCGAACTATGCGCAGTGGAAAAACAGCGAAAAGCACCAACAGTTCATTGAAGAGAACAGTATCGATGGTGAGCGTGGCCTGCAGTCTTACCTCAATGTAAAAGTTGAGAAGATGCTCGAAGAGCGCGGTAAGAAGATGACGGGTTGGGATGAGATCTGGCATAAAGATCTGCCAACTTCTATCGTGATTCAAAGCTGGCAAGGGCACGATAGTATCGGTCGTGCAGCGAAAGAGGGCTACCCAGGTATTCTTTCTACGGGTTACTACCTAGATCAACCTCAGCCAACTAGTTACCATTATCGCAACGATCCAATGCCAAGCGGCATCACGGTTGACGATAAGCTGCACAGTGGCGAAAAATTCGTGACTTACCAATGGCAGAAACCTCGTTCTAAAGGCGGCCCACGTAAGGGAACACTGACCATGATTGAAGCAAAAGACGGCACGTTCCGCGCATTCAGTGATTACAACGGCAAGTCTCGTGAAGAGATCTACATCCTTGATTACGTGCCGGGCAAAACCTTTGTCGGCCACTTCGATAACTTCATGTCGTACACCGAGTTCAACCTGAACCTAAATCCAAATGGGTTTGCGGAAGGTAGCTATCAGTTAATTGGTAACGTGCGCTGGCCAACCACAGGTGAAGTGATTGCGAGCAGTGATGTTGAAGGCAGCGTGATCCCTGAGCCAAATGGTGGCTACCCTGCAGAGTTAACCGACAAAGAAAAAGAGCTGATTTTAGGCGGCGAGATCACCATGTGGCTAGAAAACAAAGACAGCCTCACGGTTGAAAACTGCCTATGGCCACGTAGCTATGCAATTGCAGAGCGTTTCTGGTCGGATGCAGAACTGACCGACGAACGAAGCATGTATAAGCGCATGAAAGCAATGGATACATGGTCGGAAGTATCGGTAGGGCTACGTCATCACGCAGATGCTGATATGTTGTTGAAGCGCATTGCCAAAGGCCAAGATATTCACGACCTGCGCGTGCTAGCGAAATACACCGAGCCGGCTCAATACTATGCTCGCAACTGGGAAAAGTGGAACTCCACTGAACCTAAGGGCACCTTGTACAGCCAATACGAGCGCCTAAATCGCTTCGTGGATGCTTTGCCAGTAGAAAGCTACGCCGTGTATGAGATGCAAGACTTGGTCAATGACATGGCGACAGGCAATCAACAAGTGCTTGAGCAACTTGCTGAGCATTATCAGCAAGCAAAATCGGCTGCACTAGCGGCTAAAACTGTCTTCGTTGGCAACGTATCTTCGGTAGAGACTGTGGTGGTTGCAGAGAAAACCGTTGAAGTGGCAGACTTGGCGTTAACCTTGATTGCTAAAGCACAAGCAGGCGAGAAAGTAAGAGAAGCAGACGTGAATGCCTACCAAGCGATACTGTCTGATTCGGCGAAAATCTATGATGAATCGATCATCGCGATTGTGCGCCCAACAGAACTGTTGTTGAAGCAGTTAGCTGAGTAAGTCGTTAACGGATTAGTGAATAAGTCACACGCCAATAAGTGAATCAAAATCGCCCTCTGTGGGCGGTTTTTTAGTTCTAGCGCTTCAATAGAATGTGGAGTTCAAGGTCTGTGTAAGTAACTACTCACTATCGCTATTGTTTAGTGTTAACGTAAATGTCATGCCTTGGTCTGAATTGTTCTTCGCTATTAATGTGCCTTGCATATCGCGCACGTTGTTCGCTGTGATAGCCAACCCGAGCCCCAAGCCTTCGCCCATCTTTTTGTTGGTATGAAATGGTTCGAAAATGGTTTCGAGTTGATCTTCAGACACACCACAACCGTTATCTTGAACCTTGATGATCACGCGTTGTTGCTCGGTATGAGCGCTGATCACAATGGTTGCTGGTTTCTGATTCTGCGTGGCATCGACAGCGTTTCTAAGCAGGTTACCAAGCACTTGACGAAGTCGCGCCTCTTCTCCCATTACCATCGAAATATTGGAAGCGACACGCACGCGAATATCGACGTTTTCCAGTTCGGCTTGATGAATTCGCAGGGTTTCTTGCAGTGCGTCTGTCAGTGAAACTGGGTAAGGCTTTTCAAGTCTTTGGAAGGCGAACGACTTCAATTGGCTGGTCATGTTAGCCATTCTGTCGATCAGGCTCATGACTAAGTCCATGTTCGCTTTCAACATCTTGGTCTCGCCTCTTTCCATCAATAGCTGGTTACTTGAAAGTAGCGTTTTTAGGCCAGTAAGCGGCTGATTGAGTTCATGAGTAATCGCACTCGACATCCGCCCTAGTGCAGCCAGTTTGCTAGATTCGACAAGTTCTTGCTGCGCATCTTTTAGATCTTGAGTTCGCTCTTCGACCCGCAGTTGTAGCGTTTTATTGGCGTTTTGCACCGCAATTTCGGCTTTCTTACGTTTGCTGATATCGATTACGGTACACAGGTAGTAAGTCGTCGCATGCCAAGGAAAGGCGCTAATAGAGAATAAAACAGGGAAGTAGCTGCCATCGCTGCGTCTTGCCATGGTTTCGACGCTAGTTATCTCGGCCAGCTCTTGATGCTGCTCTAAGTTTTTGAGCAGTTGCAAGGTGGTTGAATTCGGATTACCTGCCTCAAATAACTGCCACGCCTTGATGTTATTGATCATTGAATCAGATAGTGAAAAGTAGTTCTTCGCCATCAGGTTGATATCGTGAATGCGTCCATGTTTATCGATCAGTATTAACCCAACATGGGTTTTATTGATCATCCCAGACAGTCGTTTCTCAGACTCTTCGATAAGCTTTTGGATTCGCAGATTGCTGAGCTTTTTCTGGCGTCTTTGGTAAAGAATAACCAACAGTAACAGAATGAAAAGACAGCCAACCGCCACACTCCAGCTGATCCAGTTCGTGGTCTGGTTGAGGCTGGTTAATGGCGTTAGGTAGGTTAAACGCCAATTCAGATCGTCTAACTTGATGGACTGAATTAGGTAATCTTTATCTTGCAATCGCCACACGCGAATATGGGTTTGGTCATACAGCTCACGTTTTGTCGCTGTGGGCTGAGAATTGAAGGTGTCATTGAACCAATCGGCACTCAACCTGTTGTCACTGGAGAGAAAGAACTGATCGCGAGGGTTCTGAAACAGTATCGCCTCACCATCGGCAAACCATTGATCGGTTAACAATGACAAATCGATTTGCACCGCGACAATGCCAACCACATCAGAGGCTCGATATACGGGTGCCGCTATGAAGTAATCGGGTGTCACGCCTTTGTTTTTTGTCACCACTGAAATCGCACCACCTTGTTGGTGGATCTTCGAAACAATTGTACTGGCGTTCTTATTGCTCAGTTTGCTTCTTTCAACACTCGATACCAACAAGTCCCCTTCGCCAGAAAGCAGATACCAGCCCTTGGTGTTGGCGGCTTTATCCAATTGAATCAGCTGCTTCTTAATGCGTTTTTCTAGGCGGGCTTCACCATCAATGAAGCGCACACTGGTTTCATCATTGGTTACTAGGTAGGGCAGATAATAGAAACGCTTAAGGGTTCGCCTTGCTTCGGCAATGTAGCCAAGGAAGCGCTGTTCGGCATAGCGTTGGGCTTGTTCAAGCTTCCACTGGCTGATGCCATTCTTGGTGGTGACCTGCACCAAACCAATCAATAAACAGGTACACAGGAATAACCAATATCGATTGTTATTCATCATTTCTGATCAAATCCCTTTAAAATTAGTGGCTTGCCTCTTTGAGCTAGTGGTTTGACAAGGTTTTATGTTTGCTTTTTAAGCGAATGGAGAGTGAGACAAATCGAAGCTAACAAACATTATTAAACTGTTAAAGGAGTGTTATTCAAAGTGGGAGCTAGCTCCTTTTCGTCTGAGGTTTTTTTACATACCGTGGACGATATTAATCAGATGTAGAGTGGCGGAACCAAACTATGCAGCGTATTGCTTTAATTGAAGATGACGCGATTGTGCGTCAAGCAACCAGCCAATGGTTGCAGCTGGCGGGCTTCGATGTCACCGCATTTGAAGTAGGACAAGATGCGTTAAACGCCGTAGAGCAGGGTGATTTTCAAACCATTATCACCGATGTTCGTTTACCTGATATTGATGGTGTTGATCTGCTAGGGCGTTTCAAAGGTCTTGTGCCAGATGTGCCTGTTATTTTGATTACTGGGCATGGTGATGTCGATATGGCGGTGAAAGCCTTACAGCAAGGTGCCTATGACTTCATTGAGAAGCCATTCGACCCAGAGCGTCTGTCTCAAACGGTATCGGAAGCGGTAGATAAACATCAAAGTGGCCAAGACAGAAACAGTCGTCAGAACTATCTGGATAACCTTAAGGGCATTGAACAGGTGCTGATCGGTCGCAGTAAGGTGATGTGTGAACTGCGCGAGCAAATCCAGAAAGTCGCTTCCATAGACACCAACGTGATCATCTATGGTGAAACGGGTTGTGGTAAAGAGCTGGTCGCCTCTTGCTTACATGAATTCAGCCAACGTAAAACCCATCCGTTTGTTCCGCTCAACTGTGGCGCAATCCCAGAAAATCTCTTTGAAAGCGAGCTGTTTGGACACGAAGCCGGAGCGTTTACTGGTGCGGCCAAACGACGCATTGGTAAGCTGGAATTTGCCGACAAAGGCACAGTGTTCCTTGATGAAATAGAGAGTATGCCGCTGTCGATGCAGGTAAAAGTGCTGCGCACCTTGCAAGATAATGTCGTCGAACGCGTGGGGGGGAATCAGCAACAACATGTTGATCTACGAGTGGTATCTGCCTCGAAAAGCGATCTACTGAATCACCCCGACTTTCGCCAAGATCTATTCTATCGTTTGAATGTTGCCCAGCTGCATTTGCCTCCACTCAGTGAGCGTGAAGAAGATGCCTTACTTTTGTTTGAACACTTCACCCAAGAAGCCAATTCCGAAACACGTATAGCCAGTGAGGCTGATCGCTATGCACTGCTCTCGTATGCGTGGCCGGGCAATGTGCGTGAACTGCGTAATGTTGCGATTCGTTTTGCATTGGATGAAAGCTTGACCGTTGGGGATATTTTGGCGTGTCGTCCCAATTCTGTCACAGAGTCCACAACGGCGGGCATCCCTTTGGCGGTTCAAGTACAGAGCTTTGAAAGGAAAGTGATTCATGATGCCTTAGTTCGTTATAAAGGGCGTATCAATGACGTGATGCAAGATTTGGATTTACCTCGTCGAACATTGAACCAAAAGATGGTGCGTTATGGGTTAAATCGAAGTGACTATGTTGACCCTTAGAGAGCGGCTTCATCGCAGTGCTTGTTGATTTTTAATGAGCAATAAATGGCTCATTGCATATTTATCAATTTACATACATTGATCACACAACTGCAACATAGTGTGACTTGCTTCCCGATCTACAGGTGTTAATTCCGGTAGCCGATAAGCCAAAAATGGCTTACTTAATAACAGGGGAATAAGCAAAAAACGGCTTATTTTGAATAGGTTTTAAAATAAAAGTAAATTAAAACAAATAGTTAAAAACTGGCATTACGCTTGCTATCTATTGTTGTTAACAAAAATATAACGTGAATAACCCTACATGGAGAGTAACAATGAAATACAACAAGCTGGTTAAAACTTTAGCGCTAGCAATGGCTTCTCTTGGCCTTATCAGTAATGCGTCAGCTGAAGAAGATCGCAGCTATATTTTAGCGACGGCTTCAACGGGTGGTACCTATTATCCAGTGGGTGTGGCCTTAGCGACATTGAGTAAAGTTAAGCTTGCGCCTAAGCAGCATTTTTCTTTAGCGGCTATCAGCTCTGCGGGCTCGGGTGAGAACGTAAAGTTGTTGAACGAGAACGAAGCTCAGTTCGCTATTCTACAAGGTTTGTATGGTGCTTGGGCTTGGCAGGGTTTAGGGCCATATGAGAAATCTGGCAGACAAACTCAACTGCGTTCAGTTTCCATGTTATGGCAAAACGTAGAACACTTTATTGTGCGTTCAGATCTAGCAAAAACAGGTACGGTAAGCGATCTAGAGAACCTAAACGGTAAGAAATTCTCTATCGGTAAGAAGAACTCTGGGACTGAAAACTCAGGTCGTCAAATCATGCAAGGCTTATCCGTGGACCCAGAACAATTTAAACTCGCCTTTATGGGTTATGGTGGCAGTGCGAGCGCATTACAAAATGGCACAATTGATGGTATGAACACGCCTGCTGGTGTTCCTGTTGGTGCGGTGACGCAAGCCTTTGCAGCACTGGGTGAAGATATTCAAATCTTGTCGTTTACCGATGCACAAATCAAACAAGCGAATGGCGATTACAATATCTGGACCAAGTACGAGATCCCAGCAAACACTTATCCAGGTGTCGACAAACCAATTACTACGATTGCCCAACCTAACTTCCTAGCAGTTCGCGAAGACATTTCTGAAGACGATGTGTATCAACTGACCAAAGCTATCTATGAAAACCTACCTTTCCTGCAAGGTATCCATAAAGCAACCAAAGCAATGGCACTTGAGAAAGGGATCGCAGGTCTGCCTGTTCCTCTTCACCCAGGCGCTGCACGTTATTATCGAGAGATGGGCATCGAGATCCCTTCTGAGTTGATCGTTAACTAGCTTATCTTTTGTCAGGTAACTATTGGTTCGTGAGCTAATGATTTGTCGCGAACTAACTGTTTGTCATCAACTAACCCCTTCGTGACTTAATTGCTTGGTGCACGTTCGCTCAAGAATGTGTTCGTGCACCTCCTCACTTTATGGATTTTCTCTTCGTGTTTGCTGCGGAGAGCAGGAGTTTTCTATGAGCGATTCGCTGCAGCAGGAACTGAAAAAATTTGAACTGCCGACCCGAACGGATTTTCCGTGGGTGGGCAAAGCAATAACGACAATGGGAGTGCTCCTCTCGTTGTTACACATTTGGTTTAACACCTTATCTACCTTGCCGGAACTTTGGGTTTCGGCGACCCATTTTGCTGGCTTCGCGATTATATGCGCGCTTTGGTATCCCGCCCACATTTCACTTAAAAATAGCAAAATCGCCTTAGCCGTTGATATCGGTATTGCCCTCGCTGCTCTGGCTTGTCTTATCTATATTCCCTTTGCGGAAGACGCTCTTTATGAGCGAGGCGTGAAGTTCATCGCCAGTGATTGGTTCTTCTCTATCTTGGCGATTGCCATCGTTATTGAGTTGATTCGCCGCACCATGGGTTGGTTCATTCCGGTACTTATCTTGGTGTGTTTGAGCTATGTGGTACTTTGGGGACAATGGACCAGCGGTATCTTTCACTTTCCAGGCCTGAGCCTTGAAACATTGCTTTATCGAAGCTTTTACTCATCAGAAGGTATGTTCGGTTCGATCTCAAGAATCAGTTGGACCTTCGTGTTCATGTTCATCCTATTTGGCGCATTCTTAGTGCGTTCGGGGGTGGGTGATTTCATTATTGATGTGTCTCGCGCCGCCGCTGGCAAGGTGATTGGCGGCCCCGGTTTCATTGCCGTGATTGGCTCTGGTTTGATGGGCTCGGTCTCCGGCTCGAGTGTAGCAAATACCGTATCGACGGGCGTAATCAGTATTCCTTTGATGCAAAAGGCGGGCTTCCCTTCGCGTTTCGCAGCGGGTGTTGAAGCGGCTGCGTCTACTGGCGGGCAGCTGATGCCACCTGTGATGGGTGCGGGCGCGTTTATCATGGCGTCTTACACGCAAATTCCTTATGTCGATATTATTGCGGTTTCCTTCGTTCCTGCGCTTATCTACTTTTTGTCTGTGGCATTCTTCGTGCGCATCGAAGCAAAACGCAGTGGTGTGCAAAAGGTGACTTCTGGCTGTGAGCCTCTATTGAAAGTATTGCTGTCGGGTTGGCACAACCTGATCCCATTAGCGGTGTTAGTGACTCTGTTGGTGAAGGGCTTTACGCCGACTTACGCTGCGGGCATCTCGATTCTGTCTGTCGTGGTGGCTTCATGGTTCTCTAAAAATCACAAAATGGGTCCAAAGGCGATCATCGAAGCGCTTTCTCAAGGCGCAAAAAACATGGCGACCACGGCTGTGTTGCTAGTGGGCATTGGTCTGGTGATCAACGTGATCAGCACGACTGGCATTGGTAACACCTTTTCTTTAATGATCAACAGCTGGGCGAACGGCGATTTGTTGGTGATGATCGCCTTAATTGCACTGGCGTCTTTGATTCTGGGCATGGGGTTACCAGTAACCGCGGCTTATATCGTGTTGGGTACTCTGTCTGCACCAGCTTTGTATAAACTGATTGCTGAAAGTCAGTTGCTCGACCTGTTGGTTTCGGGACAGTTACCGGAACAGGCGAAAGCTATCTTCATGTTGGCTGCGCCAGATAAGCTTGATTTGCTGAACGCGCCAATGGCACTTGAAACAGCCAAAGAGATGATTGCGTTAGTCCCTGCTGATTTTGTGGAAACTCTGCTTGAACAGAGCCTTGGCTTAGAAGCGATCAGCCTTGCACTGCTTTCTGCCCACTTGATCATTTTCTGGCTATCGCAAGACAGCAACGTGACTCCGCCTGTTTGTTTAACTGCATTTGCGGCTGCAACCATTGCTAAAACACCCCCGATGAGAACGGGATTAATGGCATGGAAGATAGCCAAAGGCTTGTATTTAGTGCCGTTGTTGATTGCCTACACTAACTTGGTGAGTTGGGATATTACCTCGGTATTGGTCACTGGTGGTTTTGCTATTATTGGCACTTACGCATTTATCGCGGCGATTGAAGGCTATCTAGAGAGCGAAATTAATGTCATTACTCGAGTAGTGTTGGTAGTAATAGGTGCAGCTTTAGTATGGCCTGATGTTTCAGTCGTGATTCGCTTGGTATGTGTCGCCATTTTTGTTGGCATCTTCATCTACAGCGGTCGTAAATACGATGCAAATCAAGTTAAAAAAGAATCAGAAAGTGAGGAACAAAAGTTACCTCAAACTGGGTCTAACACCGTCGCGTCTTCCCTATAATTAAAAGGATTGAATGTAGGAATATTATGAACTCAACATACGACTATATTATCGTTGGTGGTGGCATTGTTGGCGTGTCGACGGCATGGCAATTACAGCAAGCTCACCCTGATAAAAGTATCCTTTTAGTCGAAAAGGAGCGTGGATTCGCGCAGCACCAAACTGGCCATAACAGTGGTGTGATTCACGCTGGCGTTTACTACGCTCCGGGCAGTTTAAAGGCGGATTTTTGTAAGCGTGGCGTAGAGCGCACCATCGCCTTTTGCAGTCAACACGATATCCCTGTCGAAAACTGTGGCAAGCTGTTGGTCGCGACCAATGAGCAGGAAGTGGAGCGCATGAACGCGCTCTATCAACGTTGTCATGATAACGATATTGATGTCGACCTCTTAGATCAAGCGCAACTGAAACTTGCAGAGCCTAACATCACCGGTTTGGGCGCGATTTATGTCAAAACCACCAGTATCGTGGACTACAAAAAAGTCACCGAAGTGATGGCTCAAGAGTTTGTTGAAGCGGGTGGTAAGCTCAGTCTAGGCACGGAAGTGATTATGGCGGATGAGCAAGAAGATGAGGTGCAGTTAACGTGCAAAGTCGATGGTCAGACTCTTCAACTGAATAGTCGATTCTTGATCACTTGCTCTGGTTTGATGGCCGACAGAATGACCAGCATGCTTGGCATTGAAACCGACTTCCAAATCGTCCCTTATCGCGGTGAATATTATCAGTTGGACGCTAAGCACAACCAAGTGGTGAATCATCTTATCTATCCGATCCCTGACCCAGAACTGCCTTTCTTGGGCGTGCATTTAACACGCATGATTGATGGCTCCGTAACAGTAGGGCCAAATGCAGTTCAAGGCTGGAAGCGAGAAGGTTATGGCAAGCTTAACTTTAGCTTCAAGGACACTTGGCAGATGCTGAGCTTTGTGGGTTTTTGGAAAGTGACTGCGAATCACTTGAAAACGGGTTTGGTCGAGTTTAAGAACTCGTGGTGGAAACCGGGATATCTAAAGCTAGTGAACAAATACTGCCCGAGTATTACGGTTGATGATTTTAAGCCTTATCCTGCTGGGATTCGTGCTCAAGCGGTGCTGAAAGATGGCACCTTGGTTCATGATTTCCTGTTTGCCGAAAGCCCAAGAAGCTTACATGTATGTAACGCGCCATCACCGGCTGCGACCTCTGCAATGCCGATTGGTGAGTACATCTGTGGCAAGGTAATGAAAAAGACGGCTTGATGATAACTAAAGGTTATTAAGTTGAGATGCTCTCCGAAGACAATAAAAAATCCGCAAGCTCCAATCTATTTATGATCGTGGGCTTGCGGATTTTTAGTTTTAGCCGTGTTTGCTAGGTTTAATTGTTAGTCAATTAACCAACCTTAAAGCCAATCAGGAACGAAGTTAGCGACGATGGTGACATCACTAAAGTTACGGTAACCGCGCACCATGATGTTGAATTCCCCCGCAGGCATGTCTAATGCACACTGTTCGTTGCTGCTGTTCTGGTATGGACGGCAATCGTAGCTCGCTTTCGATACGTTGCCGTTGTGTTTCACGTAAAGGTCGGCATCGCCACTTCGAGGGCCGGTTAACGTTACTGTTAACTGACCTGCATTTTGAGTCGTAAATGTGAAGAACTGCTCTTCACCATATCCTGCAGTAAGTCCTTCAACAGGCACGTCATTTTGCAGCTCTTTAGGGCCTGCAACGGGCGAATCAAGGCTGGTTTCGACAAGGTAAGCAATGGCCAGTTTGGCGAACTTGGTCGCGTGTGTCGCCGTTGGATCGGAATTCTCAAGCGTGTCGTGCTGGGTATGAATACTTGGGTTGTAGTCGTTGAACATGCTCTCGAATGGCATGGCGGCTGGGTAGCCAACATTGTGCCAAGAGGCGTGGTCAGAACAGGCATAGCCACAATCATCGAAACCGTAACTGATGTCGCTCGCGTAAGTGTCGATTAGCTCGCTTAAGTAGGCGGTGAGGTTGCTGTCGGTGTAGTCCGTGATGAAGGTGATATCGTGCGCAGAACCGTTGTAGTTGGTCATGTCTAATTGCAATACGGACAAAACGTTGGCTTGCTCATCTCTTAAAGCGTTGGCGACATCTTGTGAGCCACGTAGCCCTACTTCTTCAGCAGCATAACCATAGAACTTAATGGTTTTGTCTGGTTGAATGCCACTGGCGATCATCAGGCGAAGCGACTCTGTTACCGTTGCAATGCCAGACGCATCATCATCGGCTCCCGGTGAGATGGTGCCTTCGCTTGTCCAAGATCCAACGGTCGAATCAAGGTGTCCACCAACCACGACGATCTCTTCAGGATATTTAGCGCCAAGCAGTGTCACTTCAACGGATTTCTGTGGGTATTCGGCATGCGTGATCTGGCGTGCAGACGCATACGGCACATCTTTAATTTCCGTCTCCCAACGTTCTAAAAGCCAATCTGAAGCAGCGACACCAGTAGAAGTAGTATAAAAACGGTTGGTGAAGTTGGTTAGATTTTCGATGGTCGTGACCATGTTGTTCGGCTCGACCTGAGCGAGTAGGTCGTTCACCGTATCTTGATGGCTGATAACTGGCTTTTCGAAGTTGCTCATGGTCAGTGGCATAGCTGCCGCTTTGAGTGCGCTTGCTTTGTCTTCGTGCACCATGTAGCCACCACAACGGTGGGTTTCTTCGTGCATGTGGCTAGATAGTTTCGCCAGCTCTTTCTGGTTGATTTTCGCGACGATGGAATGCTTGTTTCCGGTCACGCTTGGATAAACCGTTGCGCCATGCTGAGTCATTATATGCTGTGCGTCAGCATCGGTGGTGATCCAAACTTCTTCGTTCGCTGGTGGTGTGATACCTAGGGATGCGTAAGCCGAAGTACTGTTGATTAAGGCTAAAGAGCCTCCGAGCACAGCCAAAGCTAGCATGCTTTTTTGAATAGCCATTTATCGTCCTTTTTATGGTGAGTATTGTTATGTTGATGGGGGTGATTTTTGTGTAATACGTGGATGTTTTTGTGTAGATGTTTCATTTTCTGAACAGTTAACCGCGAAAAGGGCCCCTTTCGGAGCCCTGAATTTACTATCGATTATTGTGTTTTAATGAAACGGTAATGCTTGGTTTCTGAACAGATATCGCTTGAGGTACATACTTGGTACTCCACATCTACTGTTCCGTTATGACGGAACTTGTCGACGTATGAGTTGAAGTCTGTTGCACTAACATTCTTGCCATTGCGCTTAATCACGAAGTAGTCGTTGGTGTCGTAATCCCATGCCAGCTTAACGCGAGCTTTGCCGTTCGGGTTTTTGTTACCAAACTTCAGTTTTAGCGGGAAGCCTTCTGCTGAGTCACCTTCAATCGTGATCGACTTGCTGGTTGATGTTGCAACGCCTGCATCGTCAGTCACGGTTAGAGTTACCACGTAGTCGCCAGCTTCAGCGTAGGTATAACGAGTCACTTCACCGGTTTGCGTGTTGCCATCGCCTAGGTTCCATTGGTAAGAGACGATCTGGCCATCGCTGTCCGAACTTGTGCTACGCAGCTCTACTTCTTTACCGACAATCGTGTGTTCGAAAGAAGAGACGGGCGGCACGTTAGCGCTGCCTGATTCGTACGACGCTTTCAGATTTGCACCTGCGTAATCTGAGTAACCTAGAACGTTAACCGTGTAACGACCTGCGGTTGGGCTTTCAATCACACACACTTCATCGGTCACGGTTTCGCTCTTACAGATATTCTCCTGAGAGCTTGGCGCATAATCTAGGCCGACATAAATATCTGGGTCACCCGTAGACACAGCAAGATCAATCGTCAGTTTCTCTTGACCTGATGGTACTTCGATATCAAAGTAAGTTTTCGAACCTGTTTCACCAGCAACTGCGGCTTCAACACCATTTTCAAGGCGTTGATATTCCGGTTCTGGTGGCAGTGGTGGTTCGCCACACGGTGACACACCCACTAAGTTAAACGCAGAAACAACATCATCGGCACTGTAGCCAAGGTCGGTTGCTGAGTTTTTCACGCCACAAGCACCCTGCCAGAAGTCGCTGTTTTCAGACCAGTAGATCTGGTTGGCTAACACGAACAGTTCGAACGCTTTCTTGGTATCCCAACCTTGTGTGGTTGCAAGATGGTAGAACGCCTTGTTGAACACGCCAGAGCTGTAGTGCACGTTTAAGCCATCGTAGTACTCGGATGCATTGTTGATTGAAGAGCCATCGCGTGATGGATCGTCCATGTAACGCAGTGCACCTTCGCCTTTAAAGATATTGCGTCCGACCATCCAGTCGTTGGTGCCTTTCATGTAGTATTCAGCCGCTTCACCCGCCATGTCCGAGAATGCTTCGTTCATACCGCCGGATTGGTTTGCGTATATCAAACCTGAGTTTTGCTCAGTGAAACCGTGGCTCACTTCATGGGCTGATACATCTAGGCTAACAAGCGGGTAAAAGAAGCTTTCACCATCACCAAACGTCATGGCTCTGCCGTCCCAAAATGCATTCTCGTAGTTTTCACCGTAGTGAACACGCATCATGAGCTTGAAGGAGAGTGGCGCTGTGTCGAACCAGTTTTTATACATATCGAACACGATGTTGCCAAAGTAATGGGCATCGTTGAGTGGTGAGAATGCGCCGTTCACTGCTTTATATTCGTTACGAGGACATTCATAGCTGTAAGTGGTGTCGCCGTCGGTCGCGCCATTAAGGTCAACGGTAACGACATTTTCAGACTCCATTACACACTCTGTGCCCACTTCTTGAACATCAAGGTAGTGGTAGTCGGTGCCGTATTCGTACATGCCGGTTTTTTCGTTGCCGCCAGGGCCAGTACCGATCTGAGCATGGGCAATACCTTCCCAGCGGTCGATGACTTCGCCTGTGTGCGCGTCTAGCATGGTGAACGGTCGAGTCGGCTGTTCACTGCCTTCTACTAGGTAATAGACAACGTACACTAGTCGTGTTTTATCTACGCTTTGCTGTCCGATGCCTTGCTTCACAGAGCCTTGATAGATAAATAGCTGATGTTGAACGTTGTCTAGAGATTTGCTGGTTAAGCCCTGAACTTTGAGATCTTTACTCGCAAGCTCAACCGCTTGAGCGCTGTTGATTGATGGCTTAACAAAAGATCGCTCTAAGGTCGTTGTTTTAAGGTAGCGACCTTGAACGGACTTAAGTGCGCCACCTTGGACACTTTGGGTGGCATTTAGGTAATGTCCCCATACCGGTGTTCCCCAGATGTTCTGCTGGATCTTAACTTTATAGATACCACGCTTTTTCAGGTTTACTTCTTTCACCATCTTGAAGTTAGAGGCGTTACTGACTCCTAACTGAGCGTTTAACCCAGAAAAGCTAGTAAAGTTGATCGGTTGATCGATGTTAACGGATTCACTTGCATGTACTGATAAAGACATAGCACTGGCTATAGCAACGGCAACTAAACGCTTTTTCATTTTCATTGTTATTTTCTCTTTCCATGTAAAATCCATGAAAACGTAACAAAATTATCACAACGAATTTACATCATTCGATCTGATTAATTAGTAGCATGGCAATGATCTCTTTTATTCATGAAACTTATATTTCTCGTATTTACAGATAGTTATCGTTTCTGTTTATTTTTGAACGCACTCATAGGTTTTATTTATAAAATTATGACAATTTTATTAGGTGTTGTTTTTTACTGGAAATTAAGATTTTTGGGTAAATTGATCTGTGCCTCAATTAGCGGGCTCTGGGTTGATAGAAGGATCAACGATTTGGAAGTGTCAGTTTGAGCGAAAGACGATTAAGCGAATTTAAAGGCAATTTTGATAAGAAATTGACGATTTTTGGGATTATTTTCTGAATTGTTAGTTACAAGAGAGTTAGCCAAATGGGGCTTTATTTGGCACAGAGCACAAAAACGGCTGGATGGAAAAAGCCAGCGACGGGTCACTGGCTTAGATTAACTTAGTTTGTGCAGGCTACTGATTAAAGGTACGTAACTAGTACACTTAGCTATGGTTTGCGACTAAAGCGAATTACTGCTTTTTACCGCCAACTTGAACATATTCAATACCAATAATACGGTTGATAACACCCAAAACAGAGGTCGTATCAGAATTTGTTGATGTAACGGTATCGACGGTTGCGCCTTCAGGAACCAATTCCATTGCACGATCTTGAGTGTTGCCCGGAACTTGGAAGCCTACAATGTTGAAGCTCTCAGCGTGCGCTGTGTAAACTTCTTCATTGTGGTTAATACCTGAACAACCTGCTAGAGAAACAATGCCTAAAACAACTAATAACTTTTTCATAAAAATACCTTAAGAATGATTGGAACCGAGATGGCAAGCCACAAAAGCAGTGTCGTGATTATCAAGATTCAATAAGTTCATGGGAGACAGCATCTCCCGACCGATGTTGAACATTATTCCAGAGGTGTTTTGTAGTTACTGTATGGGTTTGTCAGCTGAATCATTACACAGCTGAATGGTAATGGTGAATACCGCACCCTTTAAGGCTTGGCTCTGACCTACCTCCACGGTAGCGCTATGTTGAGCACAGATCTTCTCGACGATAGACAGCCCTAAACCATGGCCGCTCTTGGCTTTGTTACGCGCTTTGTCGCCAACGTAAAAGGGTTCGAACAGGCGAGCTTGATGTTCTTGAGCCACACCATCACCGTCATCGTGTACCGCAATCTGTAGCTGATCTTGATGCACGGTCGCTGCAATCGACACTTGTGAGCGTGCGAATTTCATTGCGTTACGCACTAGGTTATCTAGTGCTCGGTTAAATAGCGTTTCATCCGCCATTATTGAGCTAGGTTGCTCTGGTAGCGATAGGTCGATGTTGAGCTGAGTGTCTTTGTTCCAACGCGCCATTGCGTGGTCGAGAAAGTCTCGAATCTCTAATGGCTTTTTTAAGTTTTCTAGGTCAGTGCTATCGAGTTTGGCGTAATACAATAGTTCATCGACCATCTTTTCCATCTCTTCCGTGTCTTCGACAATACTCTCAATCGTGCTTTCTTGCTCTGCGTTTAGCTGGGTGTCTTTCAACATTTCAGCTTGCCACTGAATACGGAATATTGGCGTGCGCAGTTCATGAGCGACAGCATTAGTGAGTGAGCGATTACTTTCTACCAAGCGATGAATTCGGTCGGCCATTAGGTTGAAGGATTTGTTCAGTGAACCAATCGCAATACCACTTGAAGTCTCGGCTCGTGTCGAGAGATCGCCCTCCGCAAAACGCAGAGTGGCAGCCTCAAGCTTTTTAACTCGGCGGAAGATAATAAATAGATGACATAACCCATATAAGATAAAGCTCGCTAAAAAGAACAACCAAATGAGGTCATCCTCCAACTCTATTTTTTGCCTAACGAACGCTTCACTGTTGGGGAGGTAGTGATAGGTATTGTCACTGCTTGCTAAGCGAAACCATAGGTCCCGTTCATCATCGTGAAAAACAAAGGTATTCGGATTCGTGCTGAAGAACTCTGAAACGGGGCTGGGTATTTCATCGTCTGGGCTGAATGTAACCAATTTATTTCGTGTGGTTTCTACAAACTGGTTTATCGCTTGATGAGCCGCTTCAAGGCCTTGATTTTTAGCGATGTTCTCGATCAATTGCTGGTGGGCAGCCGCTTCGTAATCTTCCAGTACGTATTCGTAGTCGGTATTGAGCTGATAGACGCTAATCTCGTAGGCGACAAGGCCGGCCATAAAGCAAACTAACAGCCCTATTAAGGACTCCAAAAAGATACGTCGCATAATCGCTCTCTTTTATTACGCTCGTATTGAGCGAGGTTAACGCCAGGCGGTCGAAACAAATAAGTAACCCTTCCCGCGAATGGTCTGAATTTTCTCTGCTGGTGTGTGGTCGTCGCCCAAAATCTTCCTTAGACGTACAACCTTGTTGTCAATCGTCCGGTCTATTCCGTCGTACTCAATCCCGCGCAATGTTTGCGTCAAGTAGTCACGAGATAACGGCGTGTCTGGGTTGCTTGCCAATAACCAAAGTAGGTCAAACTCGCTGTCAGTGAGTGATAAAACCGCACCTGAAAGTTCACACTTCTTATAAGTGTTTTTCAGAACGAGTTGATCGAACTGAAGGGTGTCTGAGTCATCGATTGAAGCGGTATTGGTGTCTTGGCGGCGTAATAGCGAACGAACTCTGGCCAGCAGAACTCTTGGTTTGATTGGCTTGGTGACATAGTCATCAGCCCCTGTCTCTAAACCAGCGACGTGGTCAAAGTCGTCATCGCTAGCAGTGAGCATCAAGATTTTACCTTTATAGTGCGTACGCGTCTGTCGGCAGATTGTAAGTCCATCAGTTACAGGAAGCATCAAATCCAGCAGTACGATGTCAGGTTGCTCCGTGAGGATGGTGTGTGCGGCATCACTGCCATCGTCCAACACCGTGACATCAAAATCTTGCGAGACGAAGTAGTCCTGCAACATTTTCTGAAGTTTCAAATCGTCTTCCACGATGATCATTTTAGGTTTTGTCATTCCATTATCAGCCTTGTCGTGCGTTTCACTTATTGAGATTAGGTGAGCGAGTCTTCGTCGTGATGAACCATTACGATTATACGCTATTGCATATAAGTTCAGATGCTTCGCCAAATACCTAAAGCGAATGATTAAACACTTTATAAGTTAGTTCAATGATGAATTGGCATTTATAGGAAAATAAAAAACATCGTTCAAATAGGCTCGACATTCTCATACATTTCCACGACAGATAAATTTAGCGCTAAACAATAGAATTTTCTCATCAAACATTTTGGGAATAACGGTATGAACGACTATAGAAATGCATTACTGGCGTTACCTTTGATTCTGTTAGCGGGCTGTAATTCAAGCTCTAACTCAGGTAAAGCTGACACCAAAGTGCAAGCAAAACCTCAAGCGGATTACGTATTTTCATCAGCGAAACTGGGTGAGTTGTATAAAGAGCGACAAGAGGTCCAAGAATCCATAAAACTTGATTACAACGGTGTGCAGTATGAAATCGTTCTGTTTGCGGAAGATATTAGTGATAAGCAAAAAGTGGTTAGGCTTGCGGATAGTTTAGGTCAAAGTGTGGATCTGTACCTCCCTGATGCAGGATTTGATAGCTGCGGTATCTACACAGAGAGCAAGGGTTTGGACGTGTTTGATTGTGGTGCGGCTCAACGCTCAATCGGCAATGACACCACGTTAATTAACACGACGACGAATACTCATAAGCCCGTCGAGCTTGAGTATCACAATGAACTGGTTCAATACGTGACCAGCCTTGGGTCTACCATTCTGAGTAACACTAAAAGTGGGAACAAGGTAACGATAACCACCTCGTTTGCTTTCAACGCTTTTTACCGTGATGTGCTCAACGAGACTGGCGCTGTTGATTGCATTACTTCCACTCTAGGCGCATCAACCTATTCTCAGCTTTTTGATGTCGTGAAATTGTATCAAGGCAGTGAGATGACGTTGAAGTTTACCAACCATATTGGTGGCAGCGCTGACGATGATATCAATATGTACACCGGGCGCATGATCCACAGTAACAACATGACGACGATCGTAACGCCTACGGGGTCGGTGTTCTCTGGCGGCACGGATCTTTTCGCTGCGGGTAACCCACGAGTTTTGCAACGAGCAGATACCACTAAAGCCATTGAGCTTAATAAGCAGGTTGGTGTGCACAGTTGGGCTGAGGATGATAAAACAGCCAAAGACTTCCCATACACGAACGAAAGCCATCGCAAGCAAGCGACCTACTTTAAAAAGGTAATGGGAGACAAAGGAATCGACTTCTATATCTTCACGTTGGATTCTGCTCCGGCTTCTGGCGAACACTGGGTGACTAAGGCTGAGTCAGATAAATACGGTTTCATCACACGCATTGAGTAGCTTAGGCTTGCAATAACATTAGAAACGACTGAGAAGGTTGGTGATGACGCTGTTGTCGCCAACCTTTTTTGTTCATTTTTTGATTCGTTACCTGTGTTGATTGTGGATTTCCTTGTCTTAAATTTCAGTATGAAAATTCCTTGATACTTCCTTTCCACTCCCTCCCCAAAAAGTTTCTACAAGGACTCTCACTGATTGATTCTTGAACTTTCTAAGCAAAAACATTTGACCAATAACTATCACACCTCAAATCTTTAATTGTTTTCATTAGTGCTCTAAATGATATTTAATTTATTGTTTTATAATGGTTTTGTTGATTTGAATGCTGTATTGTTACGAGTTTGTTTTAAATAATCATTTGAACCCTAACTAAATTTCTGTCATTTTATATTTAACTGAACGTTCAATATAAAATAAAAGGACTAAGAAATGCCGAAGGTTGGGATGCCTGATATACGTAAACCACAGCTTGTTCAAGCCACCATGACGGTGATTGATCGAGTGGGTTTGCATGCCGCGAGTATTGCGTTGATCAGCAAAGAAGCGGGAGTCTCCACTGGCATTATTAATCACTATTTTGGTGGAAAGCATGGGCTGCTCGAAGAGACCATGCGTGAAATCCTTCGCCAACTTTCTAATACCATCACGACTTCACTAAAAGCGCTTCCTGTTGATGCTCACCAACAGAGAATCAACGCGATCATCGATGGTAACTTCGAAGGTTACCAAGCAGAAAATAAGGTCGCGAAGGCGTGGTTGGCATTTTGGTCATATTCAATGCATGACGAACAGCTGAAAAGACTGCAGCGTGTGAATGAAAAACGTTTGATTTCACACTTACGTCTTGAGTTGAAAGGTATTTTGAATCATGAACAAGCGGATCTCGTTGCTCACGGGATTGCGTCTCTGGTTGATGGTTTGTGGCTGAGAGGCACATTAAACCCAGATGGTATCGATGCTCAAAAGGCGCGTGCCATCATCAATGATTATCTAGATAAACAACTTACGTTCTACTCGTGTTACAGCAAATAGATCGCAGTGGTAGCGCTAGACCTAGAACGACCACCCAATACTCACATATAGACCAGTAGAGTCTAATAACAATAATTAAGTCAGAATCTCAAATGGAAATGAACTCGTTATACATCGATGGCGCAGCGGTTAAAGCAACCTCTGGTGAAACCTTTGATAGCATTAACCCTGCCAACGGTGAGCCTATCGCGACGTTAGGCCAAGCATCTTCAGCAGATGTCGACAGTGCTATTGATTCTGCGAAGCGCGGATTTGCGGTATGGTCAGCAATGACCGCTGTGGAACGCAGCCGCATTCTTTTGAAGGCAGTGGAAATACTTAGAGCTCGAAATAATGACCTTGCAAATCTTGAGGTTGTTGATACGGGCAAGCCGCTGCAAGAAGCAATTGAAGTGGACGTGGCGTCTGGCGCTGATGTTATTGAATACTTTGCTGGCTTGGCTCCAACGCTACAAGGCGACCAACAGCCGCTGAGTGAATCTCAATTTTTCTACACTCGCCGCGAACCGCTAGGCATTTGTGCGGGCATTGGTGCGTGGAACTATCCTATCCAAATCGCGATGTGGAAATCGGCTCCTGCATTGGCCGCGGGTAACGCGATGATTTTCAAACCTTCAGAAGAAACGCCGCTAACAGCACTTAAACTTGCTGAAATCTTTACTGAAGCTGGTCTTCCTGATGGCGTGTTCAACGTGGTTCAGGGCGATTACCGTGTTGGTCAGATGCTAACGGCGCACCCAGACATCGCGAAAGTGTCGTTCACGGGCGAAACCGGTACCGGTAAAGCGGTAATGTCAGATAGCGCTAAAACGCTGAAATCGGTCACCATGGAACTTGGCGGAAAGTCACCAATGATCGTGTTTGATGATGCGAAATTGGATGATGCGGTTTCCGCTTCGATGGTGGCTAACTTCTACACCCAAGGCGAAGTGTGTACCAACGGTACTCGCGTTTATGTACACGAAAACATCTACAACGCATTCATCGACCAACTTAAAACACGCACTGAGAAGCTGATCATTGGTAACCCAATGGACATGGAGACTCAGATCGGCGCGTTGATTTCTAAAGAACACCTTTCAAAAGTCCTTGAAGCCATTGAGCTAGCTAAGCAGTCGGGTGCAACCTTGCTGACGGGCGGCTATCAAGTGACGGACAACGGCCTCGAAAACGGCAACTTTGTTATCCCAACCGTGTTTGTGGATTGCGAAGACAACATGCCTCACGTTCAGCAAGAGATCTTCGGCCCTGTGATGTCAGTGTTGAAGTTTACGGACGAAGACGATGTGATTCGCCGCGCTAACGACACCAAATATGGCCTAGCGGCTGGCGTGTTCACGCAAAACCTTTCTCGTGCTCACCGCGTGATCCATCAAATGCAGGCTGGTATTTGTTGGGTTAATACGTGGGGTGACTCACCTGCAGAAATGCCGGTTGGTGGTTACAAGCTTTCGGGTATTGGCCGTGAAAATGGACCAGAAACCCTACTTCACTATACGCAGACTAAGAGCATTCTTATTGAACTTGGCGACTACGCCAGCCCTTATGCCTAACGCGTAACACTCAATTTTATGGGTTAGCTTAACAGAGCTAGCCCTACTGACTCATCTCAGGGAAATCAAAACATGGAACAACGCTACGATTATATTATCGTCGGCGCGGGTTCGGCCGGCTGTGTGTTAGCGGATAGGCTAACGGAAAGCGGTGAACATAGCGTTTTATTACTGGAAGCTGGTGGTACGGACAAGAGTATTTTTATCCAAATGCCAACCGCGCTTTCTTACCCAATGAATACTGAAAAGTACGCTTGGCAATTTGAAACAGAGAAAGAGCCGGGCCTTGATGGACGTGAACTGCACTGCCCACGTGGCAAAGTGTTAGGCGGCAGCTCATCGATCAACGGTATGGTTTATGTTCGTGGCCACGCGTGTGATTTTGACCAATGGGAAGAAGAGGGCGCTGCGGGTTGGAACTACCAAGCATGTCTGCCTTATTTCCGCCGTGCTGAATCATGGAACAAAGGTGGTGATGAATACCGTGGAGACAATGGCCCTGTCGGCACTTGTAATGGTAACGATATGGAGCTCAACCCGCTTTACCAAGCGTTCATCGATGCAGGTAAAGACGCCGGTTACCCAGAAACACAAGACTACAACGGCTACCAGCAAGAAGGCTTCGGCACTATGCATATGACGGTAGACAAGGGTGTTAGAGCCTCAACCTCTAACGCTTATCTACGTCGAGCATTGAAGCGTTCAAACCTGACCTTGAAGAAAGGTATCGTGGCGCGTCGTTTCCTACTTGAAGGACAAGACTCAAATGGTCAATCGGGCTTGAAAGCCGTCGGTGTCGAGTTTGAAAAGTCAGGAAATACCCAGGTGGCTGTGGCGAACAAAGAAGTGATCTCTTCTGCGGGTTCTATCGGTTCTGTTCAACTGCTGCAGCTTTCTGGTATCGGCCCGAAAGCGGTGCTTGAAAAGGCTGGCGTTGAAGTTAAACACGAACTAAGCGGTGTCGGTGAAAACCTTCAAGATCACCTAGAAGTGTACTTCCAATATCACTGCAACGAACCGATCACACTCAACAGCAAGCTTGGCTTGGTGAGCAAAGGCATGATTGGCGCGGAATGGATTCTGACTCGCAAAGGTCTGGGTGCTACTAACCACTTTGAATCGTGTGCGTTCATTCGCTCTCGTAAAGGATTGAAGTGGCCAAACATTCAATATCACTTCCTGCCAGCAGCGATGCGTTACGACGGACAAGCGGCCTTTGATGGTCACGGTTTCCAAGTACACGTTGGGCCTAATAAGCCAGAAAGTCGCGGTACGGTTGCGATCACTTCTGCTGATCCGCATGCCAAGCCAGAGATCATTTTCAACTACATCTCGACTGAGCAAGACCGCCAAGATTGGCGCGATTGTATTCGTCTAACGCGTGAGATTTTGTCTCAACCAGCAATGGATGCTTACCGAGGTGAAGAGATTCAGCCGGGTCTAAGTGTGACTTCCGATGAAGCAATCGACGAATGGGTTAAACAGAACGTGGAAAGTGCGTACCACCCTTCATGTGGCTGCAAAATGGGCGCTGATGATGATCCAATGGCAGTGCTTGATGAAGAGTGTCGCGTTCGCGGCATTGATAATCTGCGCGTTGTTGACTCATCTGTTTTCCCTGTTATTCCGAACGGAAACTTGAACGCCCCGACCATTATGGTGGCTGAGCGTGCTTCCGATTTGATTTTGGGTAAGCCAATGCTCAAAGAGCAGGACGTTCCAGTGTGGATTGCACCTGAATGGCAAGAGAAGCAAAGAATCAATAAACCAGTAAGAGAAGCGTAAGCCTCTGTTATTGAGATAAAAATAATAAAAAGTAACAACCAAAATTAGTCAAAAGTCAGCAAAACTGCCCTGATTAGTATGAGTTAGGGCAGAAAAAGGAAAGATAAAAAGGAATCATTATGACGACTCAACATAAACAAACCGCTACAAAAAAGGTATTAGCAACATTAGCCATCAGTTCATTTGCATTTGGTGCTAACGCTTCTATTGAACCACAGCAATGTGAAAACGTCCGCTTCGCTGATGTAGGCTGGACTGACATTACCGCAACAACCGCCGTTACTTCTGAACTATTAAAAGGCCTTGGTTACAAAACCAAAACCGACCTACTTTCAGTACCGGTGACATACTCTTCAATGGCGAACGGCGATATTGACGTATTCCTAGGCAACTGGATGCCAACCATGGAAGGCGATATTGCTAAGTACCGTGAAGAGGGCACGGTTGAAACCGTTCGTGCCAACCTTGAAGGCGCAAAATACACGCTAGCCGTACCAAAATACGTGTACGACTCAGGTGTAAAAAGCTTCGCCGACCTAGCAAAACATGCCGACAAATTTAAAGACCGCATCTATGGCATCGAGCCGGGTAACGACGGTAACCGCCTAATACAATCAATGATTGATTCAGACGCGTTTGGCTTGAAAGATTTCAGCCTAGTGGAATCAAGCGAAGCGGGCATGGTGTCGCAAGTATCTCGCGCTGCTCGTCGTAGCCAGTGGATCGTTTATCTAGGTTGGGCGCCGCACCCAATGAACAGCAATGTTGAGATGGAATACCTATCAGGTGGTGACGACTTCTTTGGCCCTAACTACGGTGGCGCGAATGTTTACACTAACGTTCGTTCAAACTACCTGTCTGAGTGTGCAAACGTCGGTCAACTTCTACAAAACCTAGAATTCACTCTAGAGATGGAAAACCAGTTGATGGAAGAGATTCTTAACCAAAAAGTGAAGCCAGAAAAAGCAGCTCAACAATGGTTGAACAAGAATCCTCAACAAGTTGAAGCTTGGTTAGACAACGTAAAAACGCATAAAGGTGAATCAGCGACTCAAGCCGTCACTGAATACTTAAAGCAAGTTAAAGCTTAGTTCTACCTATCTCAACAGCTACATAAATAATAAAGGTGGGCTTGCCAATTTATCGATTGGTTTGAAGTAGCCCACCCATAATAAAAGGCAATATTGTGAATTTTATTACGGAAAACAAAATCCCTGTCGGACAATGGATGGAAGCGGGTGTTGATTGGCTAACAATCAATGCAGCAGGATTCTTTGACGCTATTTCGATTTTTCTAGAAACCGTCATTATGTTTTTAGTCGATGTATTTAAGTGGATGCCGCCTGCACTGCCAATCGTGATGACTGCTGCGATTGCATGGTACTTACACCGTAAACCTTCGCTGGTGATCTTTGTGGTCGCAGCACTGCTGACTATTCTTAACCTCGGCTATTGGCAAGAAATGCTGGAAACCTTTGTTCTCGTCTTTGCGGCGACAACGATTTCCGTATTAATTGGCGTACCGGTTGGCATCATGGCTGCTCACCGTCCTTGGCTCTATACAGTTTTGCGTCCAATTCTTGATTTGATGCAGACAGTCCCAACTTTCGTTTATCTGATTCCAACTCTGGTTCTATTCGGCTTGGGTATTGTTCCTGGCTTAATCTCTACCATTATTTTCGCGATAGCTGCACCGATTCGTTTAACCTACTTAGGCGTCACTAAAGTGCCTGAAGAGTTGATTGAAGCGGGTAAAGCGTTTGGTGCCAGCCGCATGAAATTGCTGATGAAGGTCGAATTACCGGCGGCTCTACCAAGCATCATGGCGGGTGTAACCCAATGTATTATGTTGTCGCTTTCGATGGTGGTTATCGCCGCTCTTGTCGGTGCTGACGGACTTGGTAAACCTGTTGTTCGTGCATTGAACACAGTGAACATCTCACAAGGTTTTGAAGCTGGATTAGCGATTGTATTAGTCGCAATCATCCTTGACCGCTTGTGCAAAACACCAAACCAGAAGGAAGCTTAATCATGTCTAACTCTCAGGGAAAAAAGACAATGGACGCGATTACCATTAAGAATCTCGATGTTGTGTTTGGTAATAAATCGAAACAAGCGCTTGAGCTACTCGACCAAGGTAAAACTCGCCAAGAGATCATTGATGAGACTGGCCAAGTGGTTGGCGTAGATAATGTGTCGCTGACCGTTGAAGAAGGCGAGATTTGTGTGCTGATGGGGTTGTCTGGTTCTGGTAAATCATCTTTGCTTCGCGCAGTTAACGGCCTGAATGAGATCAGCCGTGGCTCATTGGCGATCAAAGATGGAGACAAGCAGGTTGATTTAGGTGAACAGTGCGACGAAGCGACCTTGCGTCATCTTCGTACTAACCGCGTTTCTATGGTGTTCCAAAAATTTGCCCTAATGCCTTGGTTAAACGTGTTAGATAACGTGGCGTTTGGTCTAGAAATGCAAGGCGTAGCCAAAGATGTTCGTCGTGCTAAAGCGCGTGAACAACTTGAAATGGTGGGTTTGGCAGAGTGGGAAACCAAGTATCCGCATGAGCTTTCTGGCGGTATGCAGCAACGTGTTGGTTTGGCGCGTGCCTTTGCAATGGACACCGACATTCTGTTAATGGATGAACCGTTTTCGGCGCTTGATCCACTGATTCGTGCTCAGCTGCAAGATGAACTGATCACACTGCAAAACAAACTCAACAAAACGATTCTGTTCGTGAGTCACGACCTAGATGAAGCACTGAAGATTGGTAACAACATCGCGATCATGGAGTCAGGAAAGCTGATTCAACACGGTAAGCCTGAAGAGATCGTATTGACGCCAAAAACAGAATACGTAAAAGACTTCGTTGCACACACCAATCCATTGAATGTGCTTAAAGGTCGTTCTTTGATGCAGCCTCTTGATTCACTGACGCAAGAGAATGAAAGCTGGAAGATCTGCGATTCTAAAGATCTCTGGATTGAACAGAATGAAGGTGCTTTATCTGTGAAAGGTGAATCTGCTTTGGCGCTTGTCGAGTGGAGTGAATCTGACGACTTAACTGCAATCAGCGAGTCGAGTGTAGTTGTGGCAAGCCCGGAAATTGGCATGCGTGATGCGATTAAGCTCAAGCAGATCAGTAACCACCCGATTTTGCTGGTGGAAGACAATCAACTGGTCGGTATTCTGGATAACAGCGAGTTTTACAACGCACTAACGGGTAATTTTCAACTCAATAATGCCGCTTAGTGGTTTGAACTGATATAATTCGTTCTCTAACGAATAAAATAGGTAGTGAGGTGTTCAAATCTCGCTACCTATATGACCTAACAGACTTTTTATTTACCATCAACTTCTCGCTTTTTCTTACCTTATTCGCCACTTTAAGGCTGAATATCGCTGCTCATTGTACAAAAGTGTTGCCATGCGCAAATTCAGAGGCATATAAAAGATTGAGAATAGTATGAACATCAGTACAATGCGGAAAAATCAATGAAGTAATTTATCAATTTACAGTGTAATTCGAGCTCACCTGACGTAAATAATCAGGACATATCATCGCTTCGACGCTGTAAAACCATTCACAGTATATTAGTACAAAGGTCTGCATCTTGGACAAACATGACGAAATCCTGGTCGCTATTCGCCAAATTATTCGCGCTATCGATTTACACTCGAAAAAGCTGAGTAAAGAGTATGGTTTGACTGGCCCTCAATTAATCTTAATGAGAGCAATCCAAGAAATGGGTAATGTGACGATCAAAGAATTGTCTAATCACACCAATGTAAGCCAAGCCACCACAACCACGATCATCGATCGCTTGGAACTGAATGGCTATGTACAACGTGTTCGCAGCTCGTCAGATCGCCGCAAAGTACACGCAAACCTGACTGAAAAAGGTCAAGAGTTGCTAAACAATGCGCCACCACCGCTGCAAGATAACTTCGTAAAAAAATTCCAAAACCTAGAGCCGTGGGAGCAAAGCTTACTGCTTTCTTCAATGCAGCGAGTATCATCAATGATGAACGCAGAAGACATCGACGCCGCTCCAGTACTTCAGCTTGAAGGCATTGCAAACGTAGCCAAGAGCTAACGTCATTTTTAAATTGTTCATTTAAAACAAAAACTTAAATTATTATCAAATGGTCGCACTAAGCGGCCATTTTTGATCCTGCCATTTAAAATCTCTATTTGCCCTGCGTGTTAGTTACGCCTTCTTATTTTAAATTCCCCTGACTTTTTGCCTCGTTTGAAGCCGCCTCATTGGATTGTAATCAAAACTCCATTGACGATTCTCTGACAATAAAACACTAGACCGACCGGTCTGTTTTGTATTATTGTGTGCTCATCTTAACCACGAGGTGATGTATGAAACACGAATTGACGCCAACACAAATGACCATGACGTTGAACAGCATGCAGGGAGCTTTTGCACAGAAACCGATGCCAGCGATATCGGAGAGAATTGAGCAGCTGCTCGCACTTAAATCTGCGCTAATCGATTACACAGATCGTTTGTGTGCAGCCGTGAGTGAGGACTATGGTCACCGCAGCCGACAAGACACTTTGATGGCTGACATATTGCCTTGTATCGGAAATATTGATCACAGCATTGAATGTTTGCCTCATTGGTCGACATCTTCAATTCGTCATTCCGGTCCATTACTTTCAACCTCTCGTGTGGAGGTGGTTTATCAACCCAAAGGCGTTGTCGGGATTATTGCTCCGTGGAATTTCCCGATCATGTTATCCGTCGGCCCGCTTATTTCTGCTCTGGCTGCTGGCAATCGCGCCATGATCAAGATGAGTGAATTTACCCCAGCGACGAACCAAGTATTAACAGCGCTATTGGCGGAAGTATTCCATGCCGATGAGGTGTGTTTGGTTGAAGGTGAGGTAGAAATCGCAGCCGCATTTTCGGCATTGCCGTTTGATCATCTTCTGTTTACAGGGTCAACCCAAGTGGGCCGCCAAGTGATGAAGTCAGCGGCTGACACGCTAACCCCAGTCACGTTAGAGCTGGGTGGAAAGTCGCCGGTTATCGTGGCAGAAGACATGCCGATCGATATTGCGGTAGAGCGAATCATTTATGGTAAAAGCCTAAACAACGGCCAAGTGTGTGTCGCTCCAGATTACGTGCTACTCCCTGAAGATAAGCTCGAAACCTTCATTCTGGAGTACAAAAAACAATACCAACAGCTGTTTGATGAAGGGATCTACTCTGAGAGTTTAACTTCGATCATTAACCCTCGCCAATGTGATCGTATTGCTGGTCTGTTGAATGAAGAGCAGGAAGCTGGGACACGAATCGTTGCTTGCCATGACGAAGCGATGGACCTAGATACTCATCGCTTGGTGACACATTTGATTGTTGAACCAAGCCTGTCATCCAAGGTGATGAACGAAGAGATTTTCGGCCCATTATTACCTTTGATTACGTATCGCAATGTCGAAGAGGCGTTCCAAGTCATCAATAGCAAACCAAGGCCGTTAGCACTCTACCTGATGAGCTTTGATTTGAGCTTACAGGCTCAGGTTAAGCACCAAGTTCACTCCGGTGGCATGTGCATCAATGACTGTGTGTTCCATTTAGCGGTTGATGATGCGCCGTTTGGTGGCATTGGCGAATCAGGTCAGGGCAACTATCACGGTAAAGAAGGTTTCCTTACTTTCTCTCACGCCAAAACAGTCTTGGAAACGGGTTTAGATCATCGAGTTAAGCATCTGTTTTCAAAAGAAGACAACGAATTAAAAACCGCAGTGATGAGCATGCTTGGCCAGTAAATCACTGTTGGTATGACACTGTTTATTTTTCAAAAAGTTATTTTCACGAAATTATTTTAAGAGGTTACTTTTATGTTGGAACGTTTTTTTGAACGTACGATCAAATCGTATTTGATGATTACAGGTTTCTTAACAGCGACGGCTTTTTCCACTTTCCTAGCGCCAGATTGGAGTATGCAGACGCTGTTCTCATACAACGATACCATGATGGAAAACAAAGAGTACTTGCTCGGTACTTATCAACACTGGGGTGTGATGGTTGGCTGTATTGGTGTGTTGTTGATGTTCTCGGCGAAGTACAAATCGCTGCGCACCTCGACCATGATTTACAGCGCATTTGAGAAGTCGATGTTTGTTGGCATCTTCTTATACAACGTGTGTATCAACGATTATGAGTGGTTCTATGGCTGGAGCGGCGTGTTTGCGCTCGATGGTTTTGTGACCGTTTATTCTTTGGTTTATCTGTACTACTACCTCACTAGAGATAAGAGTAAGGTCCCAGCTCACCTTCGTTAATCGTTAACCGTTTGTGAGTTGCTCAGGGTGAGTCAATGACACTTCTTTAATGATCAATAGCTTACTTATGATTACAGCCCGCATTTGCGGGCTTTTTTCGTTTTGGGGCAATGATCCATAAAGATCTTAATTGACATATCTTTGACATTTACGCCCTAGACCGACCGGTTTGTTTTGGTTATTGTTTAGTCATCAACTAGAAATGAGGTAAACACCATGACAACCAATAATTTTAACTTTCAACTTAAAACCATTGTTCATGCTCAAGAGAACGGCATTGAAAATATCCCTTCTCTGTTTGGTCGCTTAGGTGCGCAAAGAGTCGTGCTCTTTTCTGATAAAGGTTTGGAGTCTCTTGGCTTTGTTGAGCAGTTCTCGGCGTTGTTTGTAAACCAGAATGCGAATCAGGAAGCGAACCAACAAGCGGTTCAGCTTGTTGGCGTGTACACCGATATCGCGCCAGACGCGACTTGCGACAACATCAACGCAGCCATTGAGTTTGCAAACAGCGTCAATGCTGATGCGATCTTGTCTGTTGGCGGCGGCAGCGTAATTGATGCTTCTAAAGGTGTGAAATACGCATTTCATAAGAAGATCGATGACATTCGCACCGTAATTGCAGGTGGTGGTCATATGGATGTATGGCCAAATAATGAAGATATTCGAGTCCCCCACATTGCTGTTCCGACAACGGCTGGTACGGGCGCAGAAGCTTCTCCTATTGCTGTTTTTTACAACGAACATGAAAACATTAAGGCAAGCCTAGTCGCATCGGGATTGGAAGCCGATATCGCAATTCTTGATCCAACCGTTACCACTAAGCTGCCAGCTCACCTGACTCGTTCTACCGCTATGGATGCACTAACACACGCTGTTGAAGCGATTGTCTCACCAATGAGTAATGCATTCACCGACGCTTACGGCATTCAGGCTGCAAAACTGATTGTTGAGAACTTACCCTTGGCACTTAAAGAGCCAGAAAACCTAACAGCACGCGGCAATCTTCTTCAAGCGAGCACCATGGCGATCTCTGCTTTCTATTCGTCTTTGGGCGGTATTCCGATTCATAACTGTGCTCACGCTTTTGGTGCGATTAGTCACATTCCACATGGCGATGCCAACACGGTGCTGATGCCGGTTGTGATTGAAGCTCTGCCTGAATTCTATATGCCTAATGCGGCGAAGTTAGCTCAAGCTTTCTCGGTCGATACTACCGGAACCGATGAGATGGTTTACCAGAGAGTGTTGGATTTTTTAAATAACTTCCAAACCCGCGTCGGTGCGATGAAGCGTTTCAGCAGCTGGGACTTTGATGAGCAAGAGAAGAGCAATATTGCGGAAGCTATTGAAAAAGACATCTGCTTTCAGTTCTACCCAATCTCGAAACAGACGATTGAAACCATCATTGAAAAAGCGATTTAAGTCTCTGTCTTAATCGACTGAATCTTATGACCATTTAGTTCAGTCCCTGATTCACTCACAACTATTACTCGAGAGCCAATTATGAAAATTGAAAACGTATTGCTATCAAGCTTGTGCATCATCGCGCCATTCCTACTTTTCACCTAATTCATTCGACAGGGACGTTGTGACCTTTATTCCCGAGGAGGAAATAAATGATCAATAAACGTTTAACTACCGTGATTCTGACTGGTGTTTTGGCTGCTCTGTTTTTTGCCAAAGCAAGCGTTGGAAGCGAAAGCTCTAAGAACGCAGCCACCATGGATCAATCGCAGCAGCACCAAGATGTCGTGCAATTGTTGGATGAGGCTTACCAAGGGCAATTGGATGCCCAGCTCTCTGTCGCTTACCTATATCTGAGCGGAGAGGGCGTAGAACAGAATGATGAAAAAGCCGCGGAGTGGTTCGTCACCGCAGCCAATAACGGTAGCCCTGAAGCTCAAACGCAGCTTGGGTTGATGTATATCTCTGGAAGTGGCGTTCAAGCCAGCCAAGCGGAAGCTGTCACCTGGATCGGCATGGCAGCAGCTCAAGAGTATGACCCTGCGCTCGACTTATTACATTGGATGTCGCAAGCCGCGCACTAATTCAAATTCTAACTCAGGTTAATCACAGAACGGTTAACCACAGAAAAAGTTACTCGCAGAAAAGTTAATTACTGAAACAAGTTAATCACAGAAATTGGAGAACGTCTTATGCAGACATTCAAGAAATCTTTAGTGTTCACGGCAATGGCGGCGGCAAGCAGTGCTGCTCTTGCGGCTGAATCAGAAAAGCCGAATATTGTTGTTATTGTTGGCGATGATGTGGGCTTTGCAGATACACAGCCTTATGGTTCAGAAGCGGATACCCCAAACCTAATGGCGCTGGCTGAAGAGGGGGTTAAGTTTACTAACTTTCACGCGTCCCCAACCTCATCGGTAACGCGCTCTATGATGCTAACTGGAGCAAACAGTCACGAGGTTGGGCTAGGCACCTTCGACTATGCCGTCTATCCGGGCGCGATTGGTAAGCCGGGTTATGAAGGTTACCTCACCAAGAAAGGTGTCACGGTCGCCACGCTGCTTGAAGAGAGCGGCTATAACACTTACCTCTCTGGTAAATGGCATTTGGGGCACGACGATGGCTTCTTACCTGACGATCGAGGTTTTGGTGAGAGTTACGGTATCTTAGCGGGCGGCTCGAATCACTTTAACCGAGATATGATGTTCCCGGCCAAAAACGCTGCGACAGCGGATGCGTTGCAAAAAGGCGATATTCCCGGTGTTGAAGTTGAGCCAACTTACCGCAACGGTCAGGTGGTTGAGGATAAGTATAAAGGCGAGTACTCAGATCAAGTTTACACTAATGAGCTGATCAAGATGATCGACAGCAAAAAAGACGACGGCAAGCCTTTCTTTGCTTATTTGCCTTTCACAGCAATTCATCTCCCACTGCAAGCTCCTGAATCCAGTTATCAAGACAAGATTGATTACTATGTTGAACATGGCTGGGATTCGATTCGAGAGGATCGTTTTGAACGTATGAAAGAGATGGGGGTGATTCCAAAAGATGCTGATATTTCAGGCCGTAATGCATTGAGCCGCCCTTGGGATTCGCTCTCTGAGAAAGAGCAGAAGTGGTATGGCAAGAAAATGGCTGTTGCGATGGGCATGATGGAAATGCAAGACCAACAAGTTGGGCAGGTCGTCGACTACTTGAAAGAAATTGGTGAGTATGACAACACTTACATTATGTATCTCGCCGATAACGGTCCAGAAGCTACTGATATTACCGGTGAAAATATTAGTGATCTGATCCGAACCTGGACCGCTCATCATTTCGATAATTCGACTGAAAACTTGGGTAAGGCGAACTCCAGTGTGTCACTTGGTCCTGAGTGGGCAAGCGCTTCAACCGGTGGCCTATCTTGGTACAAAGCTTACACAGCAGAGGGCGGTATCCGTGTGCCGTTTATCGTTAAGCCAGCCAAAGCGCTTCTAGAAGGTGAAGATGCGTTGCAACCGGGAACTCAAACAGACGACTTATCACAAGTGAAAGACATCGCTGCCACGATTCTCGAGATTGCAGAGGTAGAGCATCCAGGAACGGAATATCAAGGTCGAGAAGTCGCACCAATGAGTGGCGTGAGCTTGTTGCCTTACTTCAAAGGTGAAACGGCAGACGTGCACAGTGCCGATAATGCGATTCCATTTGAATTGTTTGGTAGCGGGATTTTGCTAAAAGGTGATTACAAGATCATCCGAATTTCTACCGGTATGGGCGGTGACAGCGAGTGGCACTTATACAACACCAAGAAAGACCCTGCTGAGCAACATGACTTGAGAAATCAAATGCCAGATCTGTTCCTTGAAATGGTCGCTGAATATCAAGAGTACGAAAAAGCGCAAAACATCGTCCCGGTTGACGAAGCGTGGAACCCGTTTGAAAACGTGAAATAGAGGAAATGAACCACTCGGCCAATCTAATGCCATCTAGCTTGGTTGGCCGATGAACACCGTGTAAAGGAATTACGAATTGTTTTAGCTAATACAATAACTTTTACATCGAGGCACTCTTCATGACGACACTATCGCTATCAAATTTGAGTTCAATTCCGCAGTTCAATGGTAAAGCACACAGCAAGCTTCAAGCGCTAGCAAAACCGATTGGGGCGGTGTGTAATATCAGTTGCACCTACTGTTATTACCTAGAAAAACAACAGCTGCTTGAATACCCAAAAGGCTCTCAATATATGATGGATGAAGTTCTGTTAGAGCGTTATATCAAGCAGTACATAGAAGGGCAGAATACGCCTGAAATCATCTTTTCTTGGCACGGTGGAGAGCCTACCTTGTTGGGGGTTGAGTACTTTCAAAAAGTCGTCGAGCTGCAGAAAAAATATTGTCCTAACCACAGTAAGATCAGCAACGACCTTCAAACCAACGGCACCTTACTGAATGATGCGTGGTGTGAGTTCTTCAAAAAAAATGACTTTATCATTGGTGTGAGCATTGACGGCCCAGAGCACTTACACAATCACTACCGAACCAACCGTGCAGGCAAAGGCACTTTTTCTCAAACAATGCGTGGTATTCACTACTTGAAGCAGCATAACGTCGAGTTCGCGACCCTAAGCTGCGTGAATGATGTGACAGGTAAATATCCACTAGAGGTTTATCGCTTTCTACGCGATGAAGTGGGTTCGAAGCAATTGCAGTTTATTCCTGTGGTGGATAAGCGCGAGGCTCACACCAACAATCAATGGTTGAGCAACCAACAAGCGATCATTCCCGTATCAGGCGAGGTTGAAGCTTGGAGTGTCGATTCTGTGCAATGGGGAGAGTTCCTCACTACCATTTTTGACGAATGGTTCGAGCATGATTTTGGTCGGGTATTAGTGCCGTACTTTGAAAATTTTGTCGGCGTATGGATGGGCAGAGAAAGCACCATGTGTACCTTGAGTGAGATCTGCGGCAAAGGGTTAGCAGTTGAGCCCAATGGCGATGTTTATTCATGTGACCATTATGTCTTTCCCGAATTTCAGCTAGGTAATATTCAGGAACAAGCACTTTCATCTTTAGCCTTTTCGTCAAAGCAGCAGCGTTTTGGGTTCGCCAAACAGAAGTCTCTGCCGAAACAATGCCAGGCCTGTGAGTTTAAATTTGCATGCCATGGCGAGTGCCCTAAAAACCGCATCATCAAAAGCCGAGATGGCGAAGCAGGGCTAAATTACTTGTGTGAAGGTTGGCTGAGCTTCTTCAAGCATGTCGACCCGGTTATTAAGGGCTTACTCAAAGCCAATAATATTGCGTCTCGTCTGGGGTAATGGAGTAGGCGTGAATGGATTCAATCAAGATTTAAGTTAGATAGAAGGCTCGCTAAATTGTGCGAGCCTCTTGGTATTTGGTAACGGGTATCTAGTCAGTCGATTCTTGTACTGGGCTCATGGCAAGAATGGTTTCATCCATGGCATTGTTTAGAATCGAACGGTTGCGCTGCATAGCGGCCATGAGCGTTGAGCCAAGCCATAAACCATAAAGCGTTCGAGATAGCGATTCTGGCTCTGCGATAGTGAAATCACCGGCCTCATTGCCTTCTTCAAACAGCTTCGCCATACGCAGGATGATCTTTTCAGCGCCTTCTGCCATGGTCGATTGCAACGGGTTAGCTGACCCAGATACTTCTCCCGCCAGTTTTACGACAAGACATTGGATATTGAAGTCTTCAGTCAGTTTCGATGCACACCAAAACTCGAAATAGGCTTTAACGCGATCACGACGAGAAAGCGATTCATCACTTAAAAAGTCATCCAGCTTAGCGAGATGCTCATCAAAGTAGTTAGTAAGAAGGATCTCACCAAAGTGCTCTTTGGATTTAAAGTAGTGGTAAAAAGAACCCTTCGTGCCTTCCGCTTGGTTGATGATCTTCATCAGGCCAACACCAGCAAACCCGTGTTCATTAATAAGGCTAAATCCTGCATCGAGCATAGCTTGTCGCATGTCTTTCATTGTTCTTACTCTTTATGCTGAGAATGAGGAATAGTGTAACGAGCAACATACCAACCGTCCAGTCTAGCGCGTTAGGACGCGGTCAATAATTGACTCGTTTCGTCAAAGTAACTTTTTCTCTTATTGGCACATCTAAGCGACAAAACTTTTTCAAGATAAGCACATCCTATAAATCGAAAATAACAACCTTAAAGGGCCTGTTTGGTGCCTTAAAATGGCTAAATTTGGGTGTTTTAAGTTGCTGTTTTTGTTCGTTTTTAATTTGGTGTTTTCTTAAGATCGCAATGGTAGTCTTAGCTTAATTTCTTTAGGGGGCTAAATGGACACCAATAACAGCACTTATCATCAGCACAGTTTTGCTCAGCAAGATTTATCAGAGCTTACATTTACAGCCTGCACGTTTATCCGTTGTGATTTCAGACGTTCGAACTTACGTGATGCAACGTTTATTAACTGTAAGTTTATCGAACAAGGCGATATTGAGGGATGCCACTTCGATGTTGCAGATTTGCGTGATGCAAGTTTTCAGAACTGTCAGTTGGCGATGGCGAATTTTAGTAATACGAATTGCTATGGTATTGAGTTACGTGATTGTGACCTGAAAGGGGCGAACTTTACTCGTGCGAATTTTGCCAATCAGGTAAGCAATAGAATGTATTTTTGCTCTGCGTATATTACGGGCTGTAATCTGTCATACGCCAATTTTGAACAAGCTTGTTTAGAGAAGTGTGAGCTGTTTGAAAACCGCTGGATAGGTACTTACCTTGGCGGAGCGTCACTAAAAGAGTCCGATCTTAGCCGAGGCGTGTTCTCGGAAGATGTATGGGGGCAATTTAGTATGCAAGGGGCGAATTTATGCCATGCTGAATTAGAAGGGTTAGATCCTCGCAAAGTAGATACAACAGGAATCAAAATTGTCGCGTGGCAACAAGAACAACTGCTTGAAAGCATGGGTATTGTGGTGATGCCTGATTGATAGCTGTAATTTCTAACTACAGGCTATTTGGAATATGTAAGAATTCGCTATAGAAGAAAAGCCCAAAGCTAATAACTTTGGGCTTTTCCGTATTTGGTAACCAGCATTTTATAATGAATTTTTAAAAAGAGAATGCTTGGTGATAGAGAACTGATTGGTTGATTAATGCATGCTTGAGCGCATTTTGTCGGCGAGCGCAAAGAAGACAAAAACGACGAAACAGACTAGAGCAGCACACAGTGAAGTTAAGATGGTTGTGGCGTCTTTTGAAATCAATGGAATGGTGATAGAAGCTAGCGCTATCAACATAACAAGGATATGAACAATTCGACCCGGAATTGGATTTTTATGACAGAATGAAGCCCAGAGGTAACGCATTTTCAACACCAGTATAAAATTAGTGGTTTTATTCTATTTTCTTAGTGAGTATTTTGTAAATAACAATTGGTTACAATTGGTTGTAAATAAGATCTAAGTCGAATTAGTATTAAACCAGTTAAATAACAGCAGTTTATTGATCTTTTATTGAATTTTAACTTTCAAAATGAACATCATAATATTCCGTATTCTTTGGAATGCTAAGTCAAATATTATTCGAATTTTTGTTTTTTGACTTAAGATCTCATTTATTGAGTGTTCTGTTAAGAGACCGTTTGCGTACAGGTATTGGTGGCGTAACTATCAAGCGAATTAGAGTCATCCTAGAGCCTGTTATTCGTTTTATGTTATTTATCAAAGTGACTCCTCAAATTGAGAGGGCTTTGTTTCCTAAATCAGGGAACTAATGCTTAAAGCTACGATCAGATCATCTAAGTTCACTCACATACTTAGAGCAATGCCAAAGCCTCGCTACAGAACAACTAACTGGAAACAATATAACCAAGCCCTAATCAATCGTGGTTCACTGACATTCTGGATTGATGAGGAAGCGATTCAACAGTGGAAGCAACTCAAGCAAGGTAAACGAGGTCGACCTCGATTGTTTAGTGACTTAGCCATTACGACCGCCCTCATGGTTAAACGAGTATTCGCGATGCCGTTGAGAGCGTTACAAGGATTCATCGATTCTGTTTTCAAACTCGCTCAACTCCCGTTGTCATGTCCTCATTATTCATGCATCAGTAAACGAGCCAAAACGGTTAATGTGTCATTCAAGACAAAGACCCGAGGCGCAATACAGCATTTAGCCATTGATGCAACAGGGCTAAAGGTCTACGGTGAAGGTGAATGGAAAGTAAAAAAACATGGTACTGACGGGAAGCGTCGAGTTTGGCGTAAGCTCCATTTAGCCGTAGACACTGGCACTCATGAAATCATTGCGGCTGAGTTAAGTTTATCGAATGTCACTGACGGTGAAGCTCTTCCTAATTTACTGAATCAAACTCGTCGTAGAATCAATGAGATATCTGGTGATGGAGCTTACGATACAAGACAATGCTACGAAGCAATACGTATTAAACAAGCTGTTCCACTTATTCCACCGAGAGAAGGTGCTGCTTTTTGGTTACGAGGTCACCCCCGTAATCTGGCGGTAGCTTGCCAGAAATTATACGGCTCAAATAAACATTGGAAAAAGAAGTACGGTTACCATAAACGGTCACTTTCAGAGACGGCTATGTTCCGTGTAAAGACACTGTTTGGTGGGCGATTAAGTTTAAGAAACTATAATGCTCAGGTTGGTGAAACCTACGCCATGATTAAAGCGTTGAATAAGCTCACAGGGTTAGGTATGCCTAAAACGATAGAAATAGCCTAATAATCACCCATACTGGCCGTTTCTATCTGAGATCCAATTAGGAAACAAAGCCGTTCTATCGTTAAAATACTTCTGACGGCGCATCGACAATCGTGTCATCTAAAGCTGATCTATGTTGATGGTTGTATCGTTTTGAATATTGATAAGGCCATCGTAATGATGGCCTTTTTTGTACTCCATTGATTGTATATTCTACCCAAGGCTTTTAATTTATAAACGTTCGCTATGAATCTTGATGTGCGGCACTTTGTGTCGTTTTTCCATCAATGACATGGTGATACGGGAGTGTGTATGAGTTCTAATGAAATCAAAAATGTGGTGTTTGATGTAGGCAATGTCATTGTGCGTTGGGCACCTCTGGAAATTGCCCGGCTTACTTTTGGTGATACTGAAGAATTGGAGTCTCGAGCTCGTTCTATTTTTCAAAGTACGATTTGGATGGATTTGAACAAAGGGTTCTTGACCGAAAGTGAGGCCAAGCTTCGTTATCAACAAGAACTCGACTTGTCCCCGTTAGAGTGCGATCGCCTGTTCTATTACGTTAAGCAAACGCAGATCTTATTGCACGGTTCAGTTGAACTCATCGAGCGAGTAAAGTCTGCAGGTTATGGTGTGTACGCGCTTACCGACAATGTGGTCGAGATTGTTGAATACTTAAAAAATACTTATCAATTTTGGGCGTTGTTTGATGGTGCGGCAGTCTCCGCTGAGCTTGGTATGCTTAAGCCACAACCTGAAATCTACCAAGTGCTGTTATCTAATTATGGGCTTAAAGCTTCAGAAACCGTCTTCATTGACGATATGCCTTATAACGTTGAAGGTGCGAGATCTGTGGGTATGGCTGCTATCCAGTTTACCGATGCCGTTCAGTGTGAAAACAGCTTGCAGGCGCTTGGCGTTAATTTATTAGATTGACACCTTGGCGAGTGAGTTAAATTTGAGGGTGTAGAAAATGAAAAGATACCCACCTAAGTCTATCGTTGCATTCTTGTTTTTGACTATATCAGCGCTGGTTTTAGTTGCGGCTGTCGTGCTTCAAATTCGCGGTGAACAAGCGTGCGATAAAACAACGCTGATAATTAGATTAAGAGCCATGCTATTGAAACATCGCTCTTTTTTAGATTTGGATACGCGCTTTCTTGTTTAATCGCGAGTTTGTTCGGCATTCAAATGCCGAATCAACTTGGCTGGAGTGCCGCCGTACAGGCAATCTGGTGGTACATCACTGTTAACCACTGAGTTCGCTGCGATAACAGAGCGAGCGCCAATCGTAACGCCTTGGTTGATGACTGAGTTTCCACCAATCCACACATCGTCTTCGACTGTGATAGGTAGGCAGAAAGTTTCCCACTTACGGCGGCTGAGATAATCCAGTGAGTGGGAGGCTGTGTAAAACTGGGCACTTGGCCCTATCAATACATTGTTACCAATCTTGATATTCGCGCCATCAAGCATCACCACGTTCATGTTGATAAAGGTGTCGTCACCGATCTCGATGGTTTTGCCAAACTCGCAATGAAAAGGAGGACGGACAACGCTGCTTCCTACTTTACCAAACAGATTAGCCTGAAGACTTGGTAGTTGAGTATCGTCTGAACATTGATTCAAGTCTGATAGCGCCTTGCTGGCGTGAGTGCGCATGTGGTCTACCTCATGGTCTGCGCCATCAAAAATCTCGCCGGACAGCATTTTCTCGAGTTCTGTTTTCATTGTTTGCATCCCATTCGTCAACATCGATATTAGAATACGGATAATTGGACATAAAAAAAGAGAAAAGCCTAAGCCTTTCTCTTCCTGTTTGTGCGCCGAGCATGGCGTTGATCTAGGAGGTGAAAGTCCTCTACGGGCTC